>JAHJSJ010000079.1 GCA_018830415.1 Alphaproteobacteria bacterium
CATCATGCGCCTCGTCCCCGCTGGCGCGCACCCAGATGTGGCGCTGGCCGCCGAACAGCGAGGTGGAGCGCGCCTCGTCCCCCAGCAGCGCGGGATCGCGTTTGAGATCGGCTCCGGTCAGTTCCACCCGGTCGCCCGCGTCGGGTAGCGCGGCGGCGATGCGATTGGCAGCCGCGCTTGCTCCGGCTTCATCGGGGCCGCAGAAGAAGAACATCCGCGCCGCCTGCGTGCCGGGCGGCAGGCCGCGAGCGAAATCGCTGTTCTTGGCCTTCACTGGCTCGCGGCGGCGCGATTGCGCAGCGTCAGCGCAACCTGCGTCACGATCCGGTCAGCCACATCGACGGCAAGGTTTTCAAGCGCTTTCTGTTCGGCAGCGATGGTAGCATATTCAGAACTCACCACGTCGATCCCGGCATCCGATTCGGCGGTCGCATCAAGCAGCACCGTGTTCGAAGCCAGATCGATCAGTTGATAACGCGCGCGCAAAATCCGGCGTTCGCGGCTGATCGTATCATCGTTGAGCACGCCCAATGCCTCAAGCGCATCGTCAAGCCGCACGTCAAGGCGGTAAGCAGGCGTGGTGTGCCCAGCCGCGCCCAGCCGCTCTTCAAGCGCGTTCTTGACCAGCCACCCGTCGCGCCCGCCAATCGCGGGCACTTCAACCGCAGCGATCCCCTGCGCCACCGCGGCATTGCCCCCACCGGCATACATCGGCGACAGGCCGCAGGCGGTGAGTGCAAGGGCAGCAACAAGGGCGATAACAGCGCGCATCAGGTGACGATATTGACCAAACGATCGGGCACCACAATCACTTTGCGCACCGCCGCGCCATCAATCGAGCGTTGCAGATTGGCCGAGGCCAGCGCCAGCGCCTCCAGCGCGTCCTTCGACGCGCCCTTGGGCGCGGTGATGGTATCGCGCAGCTTGCCCATGTGTTGCAGGGCGATGGTGACTTCGTCATCGACCAACAGAGCGGGATCGACTGCGGGCCACGGCGCATCAGCGATCAGGCCTTCGCCGCCGATCTTCGCCCAGACTTCCTCGGCCAGGTGCGGCATCATCGGCGCGACCATGTGCACCAGCGCACGGATCGCGGCGGAGCGGCTGGCCGAGGGCGCGGATTTTTCAGCCGCGCCGGTCAGCTCGTAAATCCGCGCCACCGCCTTGTTGAAGCCCAACGCCTCGATATCGGCGGCGACCGCAGCGATGGTCTGATGGGTCTTGCGGTCGAGGCTCTTGTCCTCACCCACCGCGCCTGCGTCATAGGCGGAAAACAGCCGCCACAGCCGCTGGACGAAGCGCGAACAGCCTTCGATCCCGGCATCCGACCACGGCAGGTCGCGTTCGGGCGGGCTGTCCGACAGCATGAACCACCGCACCGCATCCGCGCCGTGACGGGCGATGATCGCATCGGGATCGACGACGTTCTTCTTCGACTTCGACATCTTGATGACGCGGCCGACATCGACCGGCGCGCTATCGGTAAGCAGCGTTGCGCCTTCCGACGTCCGGTCCACTTCCTCCGGCCCGAAGAACACCGGCACGCCGCGCGCTTCATCGACGCGGCTGTAGGTCTCGTGCGTCACCATCCCTTGCGTGAACAGCGCGGCGAACGGCTCCTGCACCGTGATCTTGCCGATATGTGCCAAGGCCCGCGTCCAGAACCGCGCATAGAGCAGGTGCAAAATCGCGTGCTCCACCCCGCCGATATAGTGCTGGACCGGCAGCCATTTGGCGACCTCTTCCGGGTCGAACGGACGATCCGCCGGCTGGCTGGCAAAGCGCAGGAAATACCACGAGCTATCAACGAAAGTATCGAGCGTATCGGTCTCGCGCCGCGCGCGCGCCCCGCACTTGGGGCAATCGACGTGCTTCCATGTCGGGTGGCGTTCGAGCGGGTTGCCGGGGATGTCGAAGCTGACATCTTCGGGCAGCACCACCGGCAATTGCGCCTTGGGCACCGGCACCACGCCGCAAGTCTCACAATGGATGAAGGGGATTGGCGTGCCCCAGTACCGCTGGCGCGATACGCCCCAATCGCGCAGCCGCCACACGGTGCGCCCTTCGCCCCAGCCGTCCGCCTCGGCGCGGGAAATCACCGCCTGAATGGCATCGTCAACGCTCATGCCATTGAGGAAACCGGAATTGACGATCACCCCGTCTCCCGCCTCGGCCTCACCAGCAAACGGATCATCGGCGCGGGCCGGATCGGCGGCGACCACGCGGGTGATCGGCAACCCGTATTTGGTCGCGAATTCGAAATCGCGCTGGTCATGCCCCGGCACGCCCATCACCGCGCCGGTACCATATTCCATCAGCACGAAATTGGCGATGAACAGGGGCAGCGGCTCACCGGTGAAGGGGTGCTTCGCCGTCAGCGAGGTCAGATAGCCCAGCTTTTCCGCCGTCTCGACCTCTGCCGCCTTGGTCCCGCCGCGCTTGCACGCCTCGATGAAGGCGGCGACTTCGGGGTCATGCGCAAGGCTCTGCGCAATCGGGTGATCGGCGGCCACCGCGACAAAGCTGGCGCCGAAGATCGTATCGGGCCGGGTGGTGTAAACCGGCAGGCGCTGAAGACTCCCCTCCCCGTGGGGAGGGGTTGGGGGTGGGGGTACGGCATCAGCGGGCGTCGCACACCCATCCCCAACCCCTTCCCTCAAGGGAAGGGACTCTGACAGCTCAAACGAAAACTCCAGCCCTTGCGATTTGCCGATCCAGTTTTCCTGCATCAGCCGCACTTTTTCGGGCCAGTCTTCAAGGCTCCCCAGCCCGGCGAGCAGATCCTCGGCAAAATCGGTGATTTTCAGGAACCACTGGTTCAATTTGCGCTTTTCGACCTCGGCGCCGCTGCGCCAGCCCTTGCCGTCGATCACCTGTTCGTTGGCGAGCACGGTCATGTCGACCGGGTCCCAGTTGACGGTCGATTCCTTGCGATAGACCAGCCCCGCTTCATACAGATCAACGAACAGCGCCTGTTCGTGGCCGTAATATTCGGGATCGCAGGTGGCAAATTCGCGCGTCCAGTCGAGCGCGAAGCCGATGCGCTGCAACTGCGATTTCATCTGCGCGATGTTCTGGCGCGTCCAGCCGCCGGGGTGAACGCCCTTTTCCATCGCGGCGTTTTCGGCCGGCATCCCGAACGCATCCCACCCCATCGGGTGGAGCACTTCATACCCGCGCATCTTCTGATAGCGCGCCAGCACATCGCCCATCGTGTAATTGCGCACATGGCCCATGTGGATGCGCCCCGATGGATAGGGGAACATTTCAAGGATGTAGCTTTTGGGCTTTGTGCTGTCCGAATCGGCGGTGAACGTCTCTGCCGCTGCCCATGCGCGCTGCCAGCGTCCGTCGGCGGTGGACGGATCGAAACGCCCCCGGCCGTCAACGACGGACGGATCAATACGAATGTCGGTCATGCACGGCTTTCCGTCGGTAGGCGGGTCTCAGGAGGAAGCAAGCGCCTGTCGGCGCAAATCGCGGGCTTTGGTCAGGATGATGTCTTCCAGCTTCTGCACGGTAGCGGCCTGCACCGGAGCTTCAACCCAGTTGCCCCCTTCGGAAACCTGACGGCTGGTTGCCACACGCAAGGCATCCGCACGCAGATCCTGATCGAGGATCGTCACCGTCATCTTGACCCGTTCATTGGGGTTGGCCGGATTGGCATACCAATCGGTCACAATTACCCCGCCCGCGCTGTCCGCCTGCAGCAACGGTGCAAAGCTGACCGTTTCGAGCGCGGCGCGCCACAGATAGGCGTTGACCCCGATGGTGTTGATCTGCGCGGCCTGCAATTCGGTGCGCGGGCGATCATTGCCGCCGCACGCGGCCAGCGCAAACAGCGTCCCGCCAAGCAGCGCGGCGCGAATGGTGCGGCGTAAAGCCGGGCGGGAAAGGGCGGAGCGGGCGCGTGTCACAGCCAGTATATCCTCATGATCTGTCGTGGTGACGCTCTATAACCCTCAACGCCTGCGCGGCAAGCATCATCCGCCGCAGACCATCCGACAAAGGCGCAAGGCGGCTTTACCCGCGCTGAACCCGCGGCCCGGATCGCCTGCTGTGTGCATCGCGCCACAGTTTTCAGGTGAATCCGCCCCATTGCCGCAATATCATTGCAACATTGCCATGCCAGCCTATCACAACAGAACGTTCTCAATGCGACTCAGCTGCGGTTAATGTCAGCTATGGTCAGATGAGAGCTGGTTGGGGATTAAACGGGGTTCACAAGATCATGACGACACGGCCAAACAGGACAGCAAAGGCACAGCATCCGCTGCTGCAATTTGCGCTGTGCGGCGTGCTGGCATTGGGCTTGCCGAGCGCCGGGCTGGCGCTCGCCGGATCGGGCGCCGAAGGCCGCGCCGCTTCGCTGGCGGCGATGGGCCTTGATGTGTTCACCCCGGCATCGGTCGATCCTGCCCTTGCCGCCCGCGTCGCTGAAAAAGCCCGGGCGCGCGGCATCCGCTTCACTCCCGCCAGCGCCACCCCGATCTCGGGCGAACGCACGGTGACAGTCGCGGTGCGGGTGGATGATCAAAACGCGCAGGCTATTTCGGTACGCAAGGCGATTGATGCAACGCCGGGTCGCGGGACCGGGCTGACCGGGCTCGATTCCAGCCGGTTCCAGCTGGGCGCAGCGCGCGGTTACAAAAGCTTTGCCCGCACGGTCGATCTGAGCGCGAATGTCAACAGCATGAGCTTGCCCGATCTGGCGCAGTTTGAACCGTCACGCCCCAAAGCGGATGAGAAGCCCAGCCGCCTGCAGCCGCGAATCGAACTGGAAGACCGCCCAATCGTGGGCCGTTCACCCAACACGCTCGATTCGATCGGCACGCAGACCGTGGATGTGGGTGGCAGCTTCAGCCTTTCGCCCAACCTCAACGTGACTGCTGGCGTGCGCTATTCGCAGCAACGCGAACGGCTCGATCCGCTGACCAATTCGGTGCAGGATAGCCAGGCGGTCTACGTCGGCACCCAGATCAAGTTCTGATCGGGTGCAAATTGCTGGTCAGCGCGGCTGACTGGTTCAGATCCTTTGCCAGACCTGCCCTTGCTGCGGCCAGATGCCAGTTAGACCGCTGCTTGACCGGGCCTTACCCCCTCTTGCCCCCCCCGTTTGACCCCGGATTTCGCGCATAGCTATTCCCCGCTTCCCCTTACGCTACGGCAACGCTAGATTGCTTGTCATAAGACTTGCAAACAAGGGAGAATGCCATGGGCCGGGTTGCCATCGTTACCGGAGGAACGCGCGGAATCGGGGCGGCGATCTGCAAACGCCTGCAACGCCAGGGCCATACGGTCATCGCCAATTACGCCGGGAATGAGGAAAAGGCCCGCGCCTTCACAGCGGAAACCGGCATCCCTGCCTACAAGTGGGACGTGGGCGATCACGAAGCGGCGATGGCGGGCTGCGCCCAAGTTGCCGCCGATCACGGCCCGGTCGATATCGTCGTCAACAACGCCGGGATCACCCGCGACGGCACGCTTCACAGGATGAGCTTTGACGACTGGAACGATGTTATGCGCATCAACCTTGGCGGGTGCTTCAACATGGCCAAGGCGACCTTCCCCGGCATGCGCGAAAGGGGGTGGGGGCGGATCGTCAACATCGGCTCGATCAACGGGCAGGCGGGGCAATACGGGCAGGTCAATTACGCTGCGGCGAAAAGCGGAATTCATGGCTTTACCAAAGCCTTGGCGCAGGAAGGCGCGAAGTTCGGGGTGACTGTCAACGCGATTGCTCCAGGCTATATCGACACCGATATGGTCGCCGCTGTGCCGCCTGCGGTGCTCGAAAAAATCGTCGCGAAAATCCCGGTCGGTCGCCTCGGCATGGCCGAAGAAATCGCCCGCGGCGTGGCGTTTCTGACGAGCGAAAATGGCGGCTTCACGACCGGCTCGACAATGAGCATCAACGGCGGCCAGCATATGTATTGAGGTGGGCAGGCGGGTTTGCCGTCGGCTCCCCGCCTCACCTCAATCAAACACAACGCCCTCGACCTTCCACGCGCCGGCCTCCCACGCCAACGACAGGCTCTCGGTCTGCGCGGTGCCATTGGCATAGCGTGAACGGAACTTGACCAGCCGGTAGCCTTCGGGCGGAGCGGGGACGTATTCGTTGGCGATCAGATCGCGGATCAACAGCTTGCCGAGCGGCGGGCGCACGCGCTCGGACACTTCGCTCCAAACCGCAAGCGTGTTGAGGCGGCGGAACTGCGCGCCAGTGACGGCGTAGCTTTCGGCCCAGCGCGATTCGTCGACCAGCATCAGGAAATCCTCGGCGGCACGCGCCGCGGCGCTGGCCGAAGGTTCGGCGGTGGCGCCGGCTGGCACCACAGGGGCAGAGGCAGGGGCAAGCAGCGACAGCGGTGAGGCGGGCATGAACAGGGCGGCGAGAATCAACGACATGGCAAGCACTCCGATCAAGGTAAGGGCGAGGCCGGGCCTCACCCACCGCCGGGTAGCGGATGCCGTTACTGGTGCATCGGGTGGGGTCGCCGAAGCATCCCCCAAAGACTTGTCCCCCAGCAATTCGGGGGTCTCGTCCTCTGCCGCCAGCAAGCGCCGCGCCGCTTCCCGGCTGCTGGTGACACCCAGCTTGCGCCGCGCATCGCGCAGCCGTTCGTTGACCGTGTGCACCGACAACCCCAATTCTCGCGCCGAGGATTTGGCATCATGCCCGCGCAGGATCAGCCGCAGGGTCTGGCGTTCCTTGTCGGTCAGCGTGTCGAGCGCGGTGGTCATGCGGAGAGGTTTAGGGAGAGGGGCAAAGGCGGGCCACCCCGAATTTTTTGGATTGGCGCGCCGGTCGGGCAGCAGAGAAGACCAAATTCCCGAAAGGGGTGGCGGACACGGCCTTGGCGCACCCGACATTGCTAAAACTTCTGTCGCAGGCAGTGTCGGGACGTCCCTAACCACTCTGTAAAATCAGGGATTTGTCTTCTACCGTGTTCACGGTTGATCGCCCCCGTTTGCCTGCAGTTCGATCACCATGTGGGGTCGAAAGTTGGAACAATTTTATGGTGTGTATAACCTATGGCACTGACAGCATTAAAGGTGAAGAACGCCAAGCCCGGTCGCTACGTCGATGGCCGTGGCTTGTGCCTTTTCGTAAAGGAAAGCGGCTCTCGTAGTTGGGTCTTGCGGATGCAGCATAACGGCAGGCGGCGCGACTATGGATTGGGATCGGCGCTCGATGTGACGTTGACCGAAGCGCGGGACGCCGCAGCCGCATTACGCCGCCAGGTTCGCGCTGGAATCGATCCGGTCGCCGAACGGCGCAAGTCACGCAAGGTAGTGCCGAGCTTCGAAACCGCAGCGCGCGAATGCTACGAGGCTTTGAAGGACGGCTGGAAGAACCAGAACTATCGAAACTGGATTTCCAGCATGGAAAACCACGTCTTCCCGCTGATCGGCAGGAAGCCCGTCGATCAGGTGGACAACACCCACGTCGTCGAGGTGCTCACGCCCATCTGGCTCGAAATCCCCGACACTGCTCGTAAGATTTTGCAGCGCATCGGTGCCGTGCTCGACTTCGCGCATATCAAGGGATGGCGGGAAGAGGAGGCCGCGCTGCGCTCTGTCCGCAAGGGATTGCCGCGCCAGACCGACAAGGTCGAACACTTCAAGGCCATGCCCTATGCAGAGATTCCGGCGTTCATGAAGGAGCTGGCGACTGCATCACCCACCACGGGCCGCGATGCCCTGCGTTTCACCATCTACAACGCCGTGCGGTCGAGCGAAACGCGCAAGGCCGCCTGGACTGAGATTGACCTCGACAAGGCGGTCTGGACAATCCCCGCGAGCGCATGAAGGCAAAGGAAACCCATGTGGTGCCGCTCTCTAAGAGTCTGATTCATAATTATCCGTCGTAATTTCATGTTCTTGCGATGCGCCGGATGAAGAGCTGTATCGATGCGATAAACAGCCATGCGGTTGCCGAGGCGATGGTCTGCTCGAAGTCCTTGGCGAGGCG
>JAHJSJ010000080.1 GCA_018830415.1 Alphaproteobacteria bacterium
GAGGTGGTGCGCGACGCTAAGGATAACGCGATCATCATCTGCGCCATCGAAAACGTCGATCCGATGGGTGTCCACACCGGGGACAGCATCACCGTTGCCCCGGCGCTGACGCTGACCGACAAGGAATACCAGATCATGCGCAACGCGAGCATCGCTTGCCTGCGCGAAATCGGCGTGGAAACAGGTGGTTCCAACGTGCAGTTCGCGGTCAATCCCAAGGATGGGCGCTTGATCGTGATCGAGATGAACCCGCGCGTGTCGCGCTCATCCGCGCTGGCGTCCAAGGCCACCGGCTTTCCCATCGCGCGCGTCGCGGCGAAACTTGCGGTCGGTTACACGCTGGATGAACTCACCAACGAGATCACCGGGGCAACGCCCGCCAGCTTTGAACCGACCATCGATTACGTCGTGACCAAGATCCCGCGCTTTGCCTTTGAAAAGTTCAAGGGCGCTTCCAATGACCTGGCGACCGCGATGAAATCGGTCGGTGAAGTGATGGCGATTGGCCGCAATTTCGCCGAGTCGATGCAAAAGGCGCTGCGGGGGCTGGAAACGGGGCTTGATGGCTTCAACCGCGTGCCCGAATTGGAAGGCGTCGCCCGCGATGTCATCACCGCCGCCTTGTCACGCCGCACGCCCGACCGGCTGCTCAAGGTCGCGCAGGCGATGCGCGAAGGGATGAGCGTGGAGGACATCGCCGCTGTCACCTTCTACGACCCGTGGTTCCTACGCCAGATCGAAGGCATCATCGCTGCCGAACGCGAAGTGCAGAAGGATGGCTTGCCGCGCGATGCGGCGGGGCTGCGGCGGCTGAAGGCAATGGGCTTTTCGGACAAGCGGCTCGCGACGCTGGCGGTGCGATCCGTCGGCGTGGCGGGCGGCATGGGCGAAACGCAGGCGAAACGGTCTGGCCTGCTCCACGATGCGCTGGTGGCGATGGCCGGGGCGACAAGCGAGGACGAAGTGCGCGCCCTGCGCCGCAAGCTCGGCGTGCTGCCGGTGTTCAAACGGATCGACAGCTGCGCCGCCGAGTTCGAGGCGATCACGCCCTATATGTATTCGACCTATGAAGCCCCCAGTTTCGGCGAGCCTGAGTGCGAGGCGGCCCCGTCAGACCGGCGCAAGGTAGTGATCCTTGGCGGCGGGCCGAACCGGATCGGGCAGGGGATCGAGTTCGATTACTGCTGCGTCCACGCCTGTTTCGCTTTGGCGGAGCAGGGGTTTGAAACGATCATGATCAACTGCAATCCCGAAACCGTCTCGACCGATTACGACACGTCTGACCGGCTGTATTTTGAACCGCTCACGGCCGAGGACGTGCTCGAAATCTTGGCGGTCGAACAGCAGAACGGCGAGCTTGTCGGCGTGATCGTGCAGTTCGGCGGGCAGACACCGCTCAAACTGGCGCAGGCACTGGAGGATGCGGGGATCCCGATCCTTGGCACCTCGCCCGATGCGATTGACCTTGCCGAAGACCGCGAACGCTTTGCCAAGCTGGTCAGCAAGCTCAAGCTGCGTCAGCCCGAAAACGGCATCGCCCGCAGCCGTGACGAGGCGGCGGCGGTGGCCGCGCGGATCGGTTATCCGGTGCTGCTGCGCCCATCCTATGTGCTGGGCGGGCGGGCGATGGAGATCGTCGATTCAGAGGCGCAGCTCGACAATTACATCGCCACCGCGGTCAACGTGTCGGGGGATAGCCCGGTGCTGATCGACCAATATCTGCGCGATGCGATCGAATGCGATGTCGATGCGCTGTGCGACGGTGAGGAAGTGCGGATCGCTGGGGTGATGCAGCATATCGAGGAGGCGGGCGTCCATTCGGGCGATTCTGCCTGCACCCTGCCGCCCTATTCGCTTCCGCCGGAAATTATCGCCGAGATGGAGCGTCAGGCAGAGGCGCTGGCGCACGCGCTGGGCGTGGTTGGGCTGATGAATATCCAGTTCGCGGTGAAGGGTGGTGATGTTTACCTGATCGAGGTCAACCCGCGCGCCAGTCGCACCGTGCCGTTTGTCGCCAAAGCCATCGGTCAACCGGTCGCGAAAATCGCCGCGCGGGTAATGGCGGGTGAAAAGCTCGCCGCATTCCCGCCGTTCAAGCGCGATCTGCCCTACATGGCGGTGAAGGAAGCGGTGTTCCCCTTTGCCCGCTTCCCCGGCGCCGATCCGGCGCTCAGCCCGGAAATGAAATCGACCGGTGAGGTGATGGGGATTGATGCCAGTTTCGAAGCCGCGTTCCTCAAATCACAGCTGGGCGCAGGCATGGTGCCGCCGCGTTCGGGCACGGTGTTCGTCTCGGTCAAGAACACCGACAAGGCGGTAATCGTTCCGGCGGTGCGGCAATTGATTGACCAGGGCTTCCGCATCATCGCCACTGGCGGCACGCAAAGCTACCTTGCCGAACAGGGGCTGCCGGTTGAACGGGTGAACAA
>JAHJSJ010000081.1 GCA_018830415.1 Alphaproteobacteria bacterium
CTTCATGATCGGCGGGAGCGGTTCGCTGCTGGTGTTCGCGATGCTGGTATGGTGGCTGCGCAAGGGCGCGCCGACCGCGCCTGACCGGGCAGGGCTGGTGGCCGGAATCGCGGCAGGCAGTTTCGGCATCTTCGCCTTCTCGCTGCACTGCGCGGAAAACGATATCGTCCATATTGGTGTGTGGCACAGCGCTGTGGTGCTGGCGATGGCAGGCGTGGGCCGCGCGATTGTGCCGTCGCTGGTGCGCTGGTAATCGGCCCCGGCTTTTATTCGAGATCAAGGCTTTCGATTTTGGCGTCAAGATCGATCGGGATAATTGCCATCACGGCATTGTCCGCCTCGTAAGCGGCTGGCCCTTGCGCTTCGACCAGCGGGACCATTGCAGCGTCGCGCGCATGCAGCAGGTCAACCAGCTCGTCCCGATAAAGCGCGACCATTGCGGTCAATAACCGGTTGACGAGCGAATCTTCAGCCGTCTGGTCGACATCGTAGCGCGCCAGATGCGCCGCCATGAACGGCGCCGGGTACAGAAACTCGTCAGTGACCCAGCGATTGGTGACAAACCAGCTGATCGGAATGCCGATATGGTTGACCGACAGCCCGGCAATATGCGTGACATGCGCAGGTGCGTCTTCGCCCGCAGCTGGCGCCACGGTAAACGCTGCCGGATCATCCAGCTGGGTGCGGTGCAGGAAAAGATGGAAATGGCCATGTTCGCCCGGATCACGATCACCCGGCGCATGGACATGGTAATACCAGCGTGAGCGGGTGCGTTTGTCGCGGGCGTCTTTGTCGGGATAGTGTTGCCAGAACCGTACATCGGTATCTGGCAGAACGCGCTGCATCAGCGGAACGCCTTCACCGGCCATCGCGGTGATCGTTTCGATAACGGTCAGGGCTGCTTGCCGCTGATCCATTGCTGCAATGCTCCTGCGCGTCATGGTGGGTCTGACGGGCAGCAATTGCCTCCGCCAGACCCGAACCAATCAAGCTGTCAGCGATTACTCGGCTGCAGCGGCGCAACCAGCAGCGGCGCAACCAGCAGCGGCGCAACCAGCAGCGGCGCAACCAGCAGCGGCGCAACCAGCAGCGGCACAGTCAGCAGCGGCGCAGCCAGCAGCGGCGCAACCGGCAGCAGCGCAGCTGTTGGCAGTTTCATCAGCAGCCGCTTCGGCAGCGGGAGCGCAGGTGGCAGCTTCGCAGGTGCCCGAGCAAGCGCCGGTTGCAAGCGTCAGGCCGCCCATGACGGCGAGCAGGCTGGTCAGTTTTGCATTCTTCATCGAATAAGCCCCTTATTGATCACGGTGCGATTGTTGAACCCTGATCTGCCGTGCACCAGCGACGAATCAGAACCTTGCAGGATTGCTCCTGCACAAATGGCGGCACTCGTTTGGCGCGAAACACACGTTCGTGACAAGGTGGAAATGCCCCCCGGTCGCTTTTCGCTTCGTAGCGCGCCGTGGTTACAAGCGAAAAAAATTATCAAACAGGCCAACTCATCAAGCCATCCGCGCCCGTGCAGACTTACTGACTGCACACCACGCCGACAATCGATCCGATCGACAATGGCCACATAGCTGCCACTTTGTCTTGGTGCAACGATTGCGTTCAGATTGCCTCTTTCAGTCCAGCCGCTCTCGTGACAAGAGGCAGGGTAACAACAGTCCCATCCAGGAGTGCCAAAATCATGAATCTCGAATTCACCCCGGAAGAGCAGGCGTTTCGCGACGAAGTGCGCAGCTTCATCGCGGAAAATTACCCAGCGCATCTGGCCGATTTCGGTATGCGCGAAGATATGTCACCTGAAGACATGCTTGCCTGGCACAAGATTCTGGGCGCTAAGGGCTGGTCGGTTCCGGCCTGGCCGGTCGAATATGGCGGCACCGGCTGGACCCCGACCCAGCGTTATATCTGGTCGGAAGAGAACGCCCGCGCCAGCACCTTCATGCCGCTGCCGTTCGGCGTTTCGATGGTTGGCCCGGTAATCTACACCTTCGGTAACGAAGCGCAGAAGGCCCGGCACCTGCCCGGCATCCGCAGCGGCGATGTGTGGTGGTGTCAGGGCTATTCCGAACCGGGCGCGGGCAGCGATCTTGCCAGCTTGAAAACCACCGCGGTGCGGGACGGCGATCACTATGTCATCAACGGCCAGAAAACCTGGACCACGCTGGCGCAGCACGCCGACTGGGGTTTCTTCCTGTGCCGCACCGATCCCGCTGCTGCCAAGCCGCAGGAAGGCATCAGCTTCATTCTGGTCGACATGAAAACGCCGGGGATCGAAGTGAAGCCGATCAAGCTGGTGGACGGCAGTTACGAGGTCAACGAAACCTGGCTGACCGATGTGCGCGTGCCGGTTGAAAATCTGGTGGGCGTTGAAAACAAGGGCTGGACCTATGCCAAGTTCCTGCTCGCGCATGAACGCAGCGGGATCGCCGGGGTCGCCCGGTCAAAACGCGGCGTGGAAAAGCTGCGCGAAATTGCTGCGGCTGAAACGCTGGACGGCGCGCCGCTGATCAAGGATTTCGATTTCGCCCGCAAGGTCAGCCAGCTGGAAATCGATCTGGCCGCGCTGGAAATCACCGAATTGCGCACGCTGGCAGGCGAGCAGGCGGGCAAGGGGCCGGGGCCGGAAAGCTCGATCCTGAAGATCAAGGGCACCGAAATCCAGCAGCGCCTGACCGAACTGACCCTCGAAGCGGTCGGCACCTATGGCACGCCGTTTTACGGGAATATCGCGAAGGTGCCGGGCGATGCGGGATCGAACCAGTATCCGGTCGGCCCGGATTACGCGCAGCACGCCGCCGCGACCTATTTCAATATGCGCAAGACCTCGATCTATGGCGGATCGAACGAAATTCAGCGCAACATCATCAGCAAAATGATCCTCGGCCTTTAAGCGCCTGAGTGACGGGAGAGTTTACGTGGATTTCAATTTCACCGAAGAACAGGAAATGGTGCGCGATGGGCTGTCGCGGCTGGTGCGCGAACAATATGATTGGGAAACGCGGCGCAAGGCGGTCGCCAGCAGTGATGGCTGGCGTCCCGAAATCTGGGCGCAACTGGCTGAACTGGGCATTCTCGGGATGCCGTTCAGCGAAGCTGATGGCGGTTTTGGCGGCGGCGCGGTTGATTCGATGATCATCATGCAGGAATTCGGCAAGGGGCTGGTGGTTGAACCTTTCCTGCCCACCGTGGTGTGCGCGGGCGGCTTTCTGAAGCACGCGGGCACGCCTGCACAAAAGGAAGAACATATCGGCGGGATCGTGGCGGGCAGCCGGGTGTTCGCCTTTGCCTATGCCGAACCGCGCGGTCGCTATGACTATGCCGATCTGGAAACCACCGCGAAGAAGGACGGCGGCGGCTATGTGCTCAACGGGCACAAGGCGGTGGTCATCGGCGCGCCGTGGGCGAGCCATCTGATCGTTACTGCGCGCACCAGCGGCGAACGGCGCGATCGTGCCGGCGTGTCGGTGTTCGTGGTCGACAAATCCGCCCCGGGCATCGTTACCCGCGATTACGAAACCTTTGATGGCCGCCGCGCGTCGGAAGTCTATTTCGAAAAGGTGGCGATCCCCGCCGATGCCCTGATCGGTGAAGAGGGCGCAGGCCTGCAGCTGATCGAACTGGTGACGGACGAAGCCATCGCCGCGCTGTGCGCCGAAGCCTGCGGGGCGATGAAGGTCGCCCACGCGATGACGGTTGAATATTCGCGTCAGCGCAAACAGTTCGGCGTGGCGATTGGCAGCTTCCAGGTGCTCCAGCACCGCATGGTCGATATGTACACCGCCTACGAACAATCAGTTTCGCTGACTTATCTTGCGACGCTGCGGCTTGACGCGCCGGATGCCGAGCGCAAGCGCGCGGTTTCGGCAGCCAAGGTCGGGGTTGGGCAGGCGGCGCGGCTGATCGGTCAGGATGCGGTGCAGATCCACGGCGGCAACGGCGTGACCGATGAATATGCGATTGGCCATTATTTCAAGCGGCTGACCATCTTCGATTCCGAATTCGGGAATGTCGATCACCATATGAAGCGCCACATCGCATTGGCCTGACAAACGACGGGGGGTAGCCATGGAGAAAGACGGCGTATCATTCCGCCATGCACCGCGCAGCCTGGCTGTTGTGGCGCTTGCCGCGACGATGGGGCTGGGCTTTGCCGCGCTGGCCGGGGGTGAAAGCGCCCGGCTGGCGGGCTATTCGGCGGTGTTCGTGTGTGCACTGGTGGCATTCGCGGTCAACTGGCTGGCATTCATCCCCGCCGCGCTGTTCCAAAGCGACCGGTTCTACGACACGACCGGTGCGATCACCTATCTGACGGTGATCGCGGCGGCGTGTCTGGCCGCTTGGCCGCTGGATACCCGTTCGGCGGTGGTGGCGGTGATGGTGGCGATCTGGACGGTGCGGCTCGGCAGTTTCCTGTTTACGCGCATCCATGCCTCGGGCGGTACCGATCAACGGTTCGCCAAGATCAAGATCAACCCGCCGCGCTTTTTGGTGGCGTGGACGTTGCAGGCGGTGTGGGTGATATTCACTGCATCAGCGGCGCTGATCATCATCACCGCGCCAGACCCTGCGCCGCTCGACGGATTCTTCTGGGCGGGCGCGCTGTTGTGGGTGATCGGCTTCGCGTTTGAAGTGATCGCCGATGAACAGAAACGCCGGTTCAAGGCTGACCCCGCGAACGAAGGACGCTTCATCACATCGGGCCTGTGGGCGTGGTCACAGCATCCCAATTACTTTGGTGAAATCACGCTGTGGCTGGGCATTCTGGTCATCGCGCTGCCGCAGCTTTCGGGATGGAGCTTCCTTGCGATTATCTCGCCGGTGTTTGTGGCACTGTTGCTGACCAAGGTGAGCGGGATCAACCTGCTCGATGGCATCGCCAAGAAACGCTGGGGCGATGATCCGGCCTATCAGGCCTATCGCAAGACCACCCCGGTGCTGTTTCCACGGCCGCCGCGCGCTTAGGTCGCACCGCGCGGCCCGGATATCGCGGTAGAACCGGCGTCGCGCGAACGGCTGATCTGATCCGAACAGAAGTTGCTCTAAACTGTGGCCTCTCGGCAACATGATGCAAACGTTTGTCGCTATGTTGAATTTTTATTGCACCAGTTTGACGTTTGCGGGTTCATGACGGGTCTCAGCAAAAATTTGAAACAGGGGTCTCTATGCGAATTCGTGCTTTGCTGCTTGCCAGCCTCGTCATGCCTGCTGCTCCCGCCTTTGCGCAGGATACCGACACCGCCGTTCAAGACGCCGGGCAGGCGATCATCGTCACCGGTTCGCGCCGGGCTGACCGCACCGTTGGGGACAGCGCGGTGCCGATCGATGTGATTTCCGCCGAACAGCTCAGCAATTCCGGCTTCACCGAAACCACGCGTCTGCTGCGCGATCTGGTGCCCAGCCTCAATTTCCCGCAGCCGTCGGTTACCGATGGCACCGATGTAATCCGCCCGGCAACCCTGCGCGGGCTGGGCGCGGATCAGACGCTGGTGTTGATCAATGGCAAGCGTCGCCATGCTTCTGCCCTGCTCAACATCAATGGTTCGGTCGGGCGCGGCACGCAGGCGGTGGACATCAACTTCATCCCCTCCTCCGCGATCCGCCAGGTCGAAGTGCTGCGTGACGGCGCGGCGGCGCAATATGGCTCGGATGCGATTGCAGGGGTGATCAATTTCCAGCTGAATAACGCCAGCCAGGGCGCAACCTTCAGCGCGACCTATGGCGGCTACATCACTTCGATTGAAGGGGTGAACCAGATTGACGGGCTGGCGCTGGATAGCAACGGTCAGCCTACCTTGGCACCGGACGGCACGCTGGCGGTCAATGATACCGGGCGCAACCGGAGCGTCGAAGATGGCGGCGTGCTGACGCTGGCGTCCAATTTCGGCCTACCGCTGGGCGAAAATGGCTTTCTCAACCTGACGGCGGAATATCGTGACCGCAACTCAACCAACCGCACAGGCTTTGATCGCCGCCCGCAATTCAATGTGGTCGGCGGGGTGTTTGACCCGCGCGAGCTGACGTTTGACCGCCTGTCGCACCGGTTCGGCGATGCCAAGACCGAAGATTTCTCGCTGTTCGCCAATGCGGGCATTGAGTTGAACGAGCAGGTCAACCTCTATGTCTTTGGCGGCTATGGCGAACGCGATGGCAATTCTGCCGGATTTTTCCGCAGACCATCGGATACGCGCAATGTGCCGGCCATTTTCCCTGACGGGTTCCTGCCTGAAATTGACACGCAGACGACCGACTGGGCGATTACCGGCGGCGTGCGCGGCGAAGTGAGCGGCTGGAATTATGACCTGTCGACGCAGTATGGCCGGAACGAGGTCGACTTTGAGATTCTGAATACGCTCAACGCATCGCTCGGCGCGGCCAGCCCGACGGAATTTGATGCAGGTGGTCTGGAATACACCCAATGGGTCAGCAATTTCGATGTCAGCCGCGATATCGCAGGCCTGTTCCAACGCACAACGCTGGCCCTGGGGCTCGAATACCGGCGGGAAACCTTTCAGTTAAGCGCCGGTGAACCTGACAGCTTCCGCTTTGGCGGCGTTACCATAAACCAGAACAATCCGCTCAATTCCAGCACCGCAGGCGCTGCGCCCGGTAGCCAGGTGTTCCCCGGCTTCCAGCCGACCATCGGCGGGGTATCGGTGGTGGACGGCAATGCCCGCAACAACGTTTCTGCCTATGCCGAACTCGACATCGACGTGATCGAGCAATGGAACGTCCAGCTGGCGGGTCGCTACGAAGATTATTCGGATTTCGGCAGCGACTGGAACGGGAAGATCGCAACCCGGTTCGAAGCGACCGATTGGCTGGCGCTGCGCGGTGCGGTTTCCACCGGTTTCCGCGCGCCGGGCGTGGCCCAGCAGTTCTTCGCCGCTGCGGCTACCAATAATGTGAACGGTGTGCTGGTGGATGCGGTGACGTTGCCGGTCGGCAACCCGGTGGCACAGGCGCTGGGTTCTACTCCTCTGAAGGCCGAAACTGCTGTCAACTGGTCGGTCGGCGCGGTGTTCAACCCGATCCCGCGGTTCAACCTGACCGTCGACTGGTTCCAGATCAATATCGATGATCGGATCGTGCTGACCGAAAACCTGACGGCGTCGCGTGATGCTGCCGGCAACCCCAGCGGCAATCCCACGCAGCAAGCGATCGCGCAGATCCTGAATGATGCCGGGTTCAACACGATTTCGGCCGCGCGGTTCTTCATCAACGGGGTCGACACGCGCACGCGCGGGATTGACGCGATCGCCACCTATCGCATGGATATTGGCGATGAGGGCAAGCTCAATCTGACCGCAGGCTATAACTGGACGCAAAACCGCATCACCGCGCGCAATGATACGCCCGGCGCGCTAAACCAAGTGCCGGGGATCGAACTGTTCGGGCGGCAGGAATCGCTGCGGATCGAACAGGGCCAACCACGCAATCGGGCGAATCTCGGGCTGGATTATTCGCAGAACTGGCTCGGGTTTACGCTGCGCGGCAACCGTTACGGACGGGTGCTGGCGGCGGGCGGCAGCGAGTTTACCGATCTGAACATCGAATCGGCCTGGGTGGTAGATGCTGAAATCCGGGCGGAAGCGGTCAACGGGCTGGAGTTTGCGGTGGGCTCGAACAACCTGTTCGACAAATTCCCGACCAACCTGCCGACCGGCGTGGGCGTTGATCCCGACACCGGCAACCCGCGCAACAATTCAGCGAACAATTTCTTCCTGCCGTTTTCCAGCTTTTCACCGTTCGGGTTCAATGGCCGGTTTGTCTATGGCCGGGTGAGCTACCGGTTCTAGGGCGGTTTTGCGGTCTGGCACTTGGCCAGTCCAACGTAGGGCGAGAAAGAAGTGAAACCAAAGGTCGACGAGTCGGACTCCTCGGCCTTTGGTTATGCCTGCGAACCAAGCTGGCCAATCCGGACTGGTCATATTTGTCACAAGGATGACATATAAACGCAATAATGGCGGCAGGTGCCCATGCGCCGGTGCTGGCTCAATCCAACGCTGCTGCCGAAGCGGGCGAGGCCGATCAGGCCCGAACCATTGCCGATCTTCAGCGCCAGATTGATGAATTGAAGGCGGTGGTCGAACAGTTGCAGGCGGCCCGAAGCGAGCCTGCCCCAGCGGCGGTATCCGCTCCGCCGCCGCAGCTAGCAGATCAGGCTCAACGCGGGGTGGTTGTGGCGCAGGCCGAGCCCTCCGTCAGCCCCGCTGCCCCCAAGCGCAAGGCCGGTACGAAAAGCTGTCCCTGCGCGGTTACACCCAGATGCGGATGAACCAGATCGTTTCCGGCGATTCGACCGCGCCCGCAGGCGTTTCGCGGCTGCGCACGATCGGCGACAGCGGTGTTCGGGACAACAGCAATTTCGGTCTGCGCCGCGTGCGCCTTGCAGTGCAGGGCGACGTCAATGAATTCGTCTCGATCTACCTCCAGCCAGATTTTGCCGTCGCGGTGTCGAACCAGACTGCGGGCGAGCGGCGCGAGGGATTTGTGCAGCTGCGCGATGCCTATGCCGACGTGTTTCCGACCGGCGACAAAAGCTTCCGCATCCGGCTCGGCCAATCGAAGGTGCCGTTCGGATGGGAAAACATGCAGTCATCCTCCAACCGCCTTGCGCTTGACCGGTCGGACGGGATCAACAGCGCCGTGCCGGGGGAGCGTGATACGGGCATCGCGGCCTATTATACCCCTTCGCAGGTGCGCAAGATCTGGGACCGGCTTTCCTCCGACGGGCAGAAACTTTTCGGCAATTATGGTGCGTTCGGGCTGGGCGTGTTCAACGGGCAGGGTATCAACCGCACCGAAACCAATGACAGCGTGATGACCGTCGCACTGGCAACCTGGCCGTTTGAACTCGATGGCCTCGGCCTTGATGGGCAGGTGCTGGAACTGGGCGGATCGGCGATCCGCAACCGCTTCAACCCCGAATTGCGCAGCGGCGGGGTCAGCCCGGTCAGTTTCAAGGACAACCGCGCCGGGGTGCACGCGGTCCTTTACCCGCAGCCCATCGGCTTTCAGGCCGAATGGAACTGGGGCACCGGGCCGGAATTTGATCCGCTGACCTCGCAGATTGAACAACGCTCGCTCAATGGCGGCTATGTCCAGGCGATGGGGCGGGTCAAGCAGTCCCCGCTCGGCCCGTTTTATCCGTTCGCGCGGTGGCAATATTATCGCGGCGGTTTCAAGGGGGCGACCAATGCCCCCCGGCTGGAAACCGAGGAGCTGGAGCTTGGCCTTGAATTCCTGCCGACACCCGCGCTGGAACTGACCGCGACCTATGGCTGGGCATCGCGCAAGGAAGCCGACGAACGCCGCTTAGGGCAGGCCGACGGGCAGATCCTGCGGTTGCAGGCGCAGTGGAATTACTAGGATGATCCGCTAGGCCGCATCAGCCGCGACCCTTGGGCTTGGGCCTGGGCTTTGGCCGGCCATGCGCGGGGGCGTGGGGCTTTGGCTGAGCGCCCGCATGGGGCTTGGGCTTGAACGGACGCGCCGGCGCGGGGCCGTTGGGTTTGCCGCGCCGGGCATTTTCGCGCGCGGCCATGCGCGGCGGTTCGGTGGACGGGGCAATCGCGACATAGCCGCCGTCCTCCTCGTTGCCGGCGGTTGCAACAATCGCTTCGGCAAATTTGCCCACAATCGCGCGCGGCACCTGGAAAAAAGTTTCCTGCTGGCCGATGCGGATCGCGCCGATTTCGTTGCGGGTGATGTGGCCGCGGCGGCAGATCAGCGGCATCACCCAGCGCGGATCGGCGTTCTGGCGGCGGCCGATATCCATCTTGAACCACACCGTATCTTCAAATCCGGGGCGGTGTTTATCCTGATGCGCGCTGCGCTGCGCTTCGACCGAAGCGGCGAGCAGTTCTTCGGGTTCGGGCATCGTTGCACGGTGCGCCTGCACCAGCATCGCGGCGATTTCCTGCGGGGTGCGCTGGCTGAGCAGCTTGTCCGCCAGATCGCGATCAGCATCGGTGGCGGTGATCGGCTGCATCAGCTTTTCCAGCAGCCGCACCCGGTCGGCCGCGATGATCGCATCACGATCGGGCGCGGTGGTCCATTCGGCGTTGATCTTGGCATGGCGCAGCATCGATTCGATCCGCTTGCGGCGCGGGTAGGGCACGATGATGACCGCCACGCCTTTTTTGCCCGCGCGCCCGGTGCGGCCCGAACGGTGCTGCAAGGTTTCGGCATCGCGCGGAATTTCGACATGGATGACCAGGCTGAGCGACGGCAGATCGATCCCGCGTGCGGCCACATCGGTCGCCACGCAGACGCGGGCGCGGCGATCACGCAGCGCCTGCAACGCCTGATTGCGTTCCTGCTGCGAATGTTCGCCCGACAGTGCGACAACGCCAAACCCGCGTTCCTGCAAGGTGGCGTGGAGGTGGCGCACGTTTTCCCGCGTCGCACAGAACAACATTGCGGTTTCCGCCTCGTGGAAACGCAGCAGGTTGACCACCGCGTTTTCAATCTCTGACGGTGAAACGGTGACCGCCTGATAGGCAATATCGCCATGCCCGCGTTCGCTGCCGGCGGTGGAGATGCGCAGGGCGTTCTTCTGGTAACGCCGGGCCAGTGCCTCGATCGGGCGCGGCATGGTTGCCGAAAAC
>JAHJSJ010000007.1 GCA_018830415.1 Alphaproteobacteria bacterium
AGAAGGCGCGAGAACTCGCCGAGAAGAACGGGCTGGCCGCCGTGGATGTATTCGACTTGGCCGTATTGCTGGCCGAACAAGGGAAGATAGGGTTCGAAGCGCTGCGCGCCAAGCGGCACCCTGATCTGACGCCCGCCAAGGTGCAGCAGAACTACATCAAGGGCGTGGGCAAGGGCATCCGCAAGGTCATGTCCAAGATGGGCATTTCGACCTACCAGTCATATTGCGGGGCACAGATTTTCGATGCGGTGGGGCTGTCATCCGCCTTCGTCGAAAAGTTCTTCACCGGCACCGCCACCACCATCGAAGGCATCGGCTTGGCCGAAGTCGCCGAAGAATCGCTGCGCCGTCATGCCCAGGCTTACGGCGACAACCCACTGTATGACGGGATGCTCGATGCTGGCGGGATTTACCAATACCGCCTGCGCGGCGAAGAACACGCCTGGACCCCGCAAAACGTCGCGCAATTGCAGCACGCGGTGCGCGGCAATGATCCGAAAAACTACGCGGAATTTGCCGCCAGCATCAATGAGCAATCCGAACGCCTGCTGACAATCCGCGGCTTGCTCGAATTCAAGAAAGCCGACCAGCCAATCCCGCTTGATGAGGTTGAACCGGCAGCTGAAATCGTCAAGCGCTTCGCCACCGGGGCGATGAGCTTCGGTTCAATCAGCCACGAGGCGCATTCGACCCTCGCCATCGCGATGAACCGCATCGGCGGGCGTTCGAACACCGGTGAAGGCGGGGAGGAACCGTTCCGCTTTACCCCGCTGGCCAATGGCGATTCGATGCGCAGCCGGATCAAGCAGGTTGCATCAGGCCGGTTCGGGGTGACGACCGAATACCTCGTCAATTCGGACGATATCCAGATCAAGATGGCGCAGGGCGCAAAGCCGGGCGAAGGCGGGCAGCTGCCCGGCCACAAGGTTGACAAGCGAATCGGCGCGGTGCGCCATTCGACCCCCGGTGTGGGTCTGATTTCACCCCCGCCGCACCACGACATCTATTCGATCGAAGACCTCGCGCAGCTGATCCACGATCTGAAAAACGTGAACCCGGTGGCGCGGATTTCGGTCAAGCTGGTGTCCGAAGTCGGCGTGGGCACGGTCGCGGCGGGCGTATCCAAGGCGCGCGCGGATCACGTCACCATTTCGGGCTTTGACGGCGGGACGGGCGCATCGCCGCTGACCAGCCTGACGCACGCGGGCAGCCCGTGGGAAATCGGCCTTGCCGAAACCCAGCAGACACTGCTGCTCAATGACCTGCGCAGCCGCATTGCGGTGCAGGTCGACGGGGGGCTGCGCACCGGCCGCGATGTCGCCATCGGCGCGCTGCTGGGGGCGGACGAGTTTGGCTTTGCCACCGCGCCGCTGATCGCCGCCGGGTGCATCATGATGCGCAAATGCCACCTCAACACCTGCCCGGTCGGCGTCGCCACGCAAGACCCGGTGCTGCGCGCGCGCTTTACCGGTCAGCCCGAACACGTGGTCAATTACATGTTCTTCGTCGCTGAAGAACTGCGCGCGATCATGGCCGAACTGGGGTTCCGAACGGTGGCCGAGATGGTGGGCCGGGTCGACCGGCTCGACACCAGCCGGATGCAGCGCCACTGGAAGGCGCACGGGATTGATCTTTCGCGCATTCTCCACCGGGTTGAACTGAAGGACGGCGCATCGCTGCGCAATATCGCGGTGCAGGATCACGGGCTTGAAGGCGCGATGGACAATGGCCTGATCGCCGATTGCCGCAGTGCCATCGACAGCAAGACCCCGGTGCAGGTTTCGCGCGAGATCCGCAATGTCCACCGCACGGTCGGCGCGATGCTGTCGGGCGAGATTGCGAGGACGCATGGTCATGAAGGCCTGCCGACCGACACCATCCGCATCAATCTGACGGGGGTGGCCGGGCAAAGCTTTGGCGCGTGGCTGGCGCATGGGGTGACGCTCGATCTGGTGGGCGATGCCAATGATTACGTCGGCAAGGGACTATCGGGCGGACGTATCATCGTGCGTCAACCTGCCGAGGCTCCGCGCGATGCGCAGGACAACATCATCGTTGGCAACACCGTATTGTACGGCGCGGTCGCAGGGGAGGCATATTTCAACGGCGTCGCGGGTGAACGTTTCGCCGTGCGCAATTCGGGCGCGTTGGCCGTGGTCGAAGGCGCAGGCGATCACGCCTGCGAATACATGACCGGCGGCGTGGTGGTGGTGCTGGGCAAGACCGGACGCAACTTTGCAGCGGGGATGAGCGGCGGGGTCGCCTATGTCTATGATGCGGACGGCGACTTCTCCAGCCTGGTCAATCACGCACAGGTCGATCTGCTGCCGGTTGCGGCCGGGCCGGATGCCGATGAAGGCACCGGACGGCCCAGCCAGCGCCCGCGTTCGGTCAATGATTTCGGCATGGGCGATATGCTGCGCCACGATGGCGAGCGGCTGCGAATTCTGGTCGGGCGCCATCAGCTCCACACAGGCAGCAAGCTGGCGGGTGAATTGCTGGCCAATTGGGATGCCGCGCTGACGCGCTTCGTCAAGGTCATGCCGCGCGACTATGCGGCGGCGCTGAAGCGGCTGGAAGCGGAACGCCACGAAGCCGCCAGCGTCGCGGCGGAATAATGATTATAGTTTCGTCATTGCGAGCCGAAGGCGAAGCAATCCATGGACCGGTCGCCTCGATTTCGACCAACGGGGCATGGATTGCCACGGGGCCTGCGGCCCCTCGCAATGACGAAGTGAACTGAGGAACGAGACAGAATCATGGGCAAGGAAACCGGATTTCTCGAGCTGGACCGCCGCGAGCGGGATTATCT
>JAHJSJ010000082.1 GCA_018830415.1 Alphaproteobacteria bacterium
CGCTGCAACTGGCCGATTTCGTCGGGCTGGACACCTGCCTCGACATCATCAAGGTGCTGTATAAAACCACCCGCGACAGCAAATATCGCCCCGCGCCGCTGCTGGTGAAATATGTCGAGGCTGGCTGGCTCGGACGCAAGACTGGGCGCGGGTTCTACGATTACACGGGCGAGGCGCCGGTTCCCACGCGTTGACCCCGGATCAGTGCGTGCTGGCGGGCAGGTCGCGCTTCCATTGATACAGCAGATCCAGCGCCTCACGCGGGGTCAGCGCATCAAGATCGGCGGCGCGCAATTGCTCTGCAAGCAGCTGTTCGGGGGTGGTCTGCGGTTCGGGGCGCAGCGCGGCGAACAGCGGCAGATCGCCGAGGCCCGCAGCAATACCGCCGGTCGCCTCACGCGTGGCTTCGAGCTTTTCCAGCACGGCCTTGGCGCGTTCCACGACGGCTTGGGGCACCCCGGCCAGCCGCGCAACCGCGAGGCCATAGGAACGATCCGCCGGGCCTTGCGCCAGTTCATGCAGCAGCACCAGATCGCCCTGCCATTCGCGTGCGCGGACATGGTGGAGCGATAGCGCCTCGCACGTCTCGGCCAGCCGCGCGAGCTCGTGGTAATGGGTGGCGAACAGGCAGCGGCAGGCGATGCGCGAATGCACCGCTTCGGCCACCGCCCATGCCAGTGCCAGGCCATCATAGGTCGATGTGCCGCGCCCGACTTCATCAAGGATCACGAAACTGCGCTGCGTCGCCTGCGCCAGAATCGCGGCGGTTTCGACCATTTCGACCATGAAGGTGGATCGCCCGCGCGCCAGATTATCCGCCGCGCCGACCCGGCTGAACAACCGGTCGACCAGCCCGACGCGCGCTGCCGTGGCCGGGACAAAGCACCCCGCCTGCGCCAGCAGCACGATCAGCGCGGTCTGCCGCAGAAAGGTCGATTTGCCCCCCATGTTCGGCCCGCCGATCAGCCACAAGCGGTTATCCTGAGCCAGTACACAGTCGTTGGCGACAAACCGCTCTCCCGCCTTGGCCAGCGCGGCTTCGACCACCGGGTGCCGCCCGCCGGTGATGGCCAGCCCTGCATCTTCGGTGATCGCCGGACGGCACCAGTCGCCCTCGGCTGCGCGTTCGGCATTGGCAGCGGCAACATCGATCCGGGCGAGCGCGGCGGCGGTTGCGGCGATGCTCTCGCGCGCGGCAGTGATGGCTTCGACCAGCGCCGCGAAATGTGCTTCTTCGGCGGCGAGCGCATGGCCGCCAGCTTCGGCGATGCGGCTGGCTTCCTCGTGCAAGCGCAGCGAGTTGAACCGCACCGCGTCCTTCATCGTCTGGCGGTGGGTAAAGCCGCTGTCCGCCGCCATCAGCCGGTCGGCATGGCGCGCGGCAACCTCGATGAAATAGCCAAGCACCCCGTTGTGGCGGATCTTGAGCGCGGTGATCCCGGTTTCGTCGCGATAGCGCGCCTCCATCGCCGCAATCGCACGGCGTGCATCGCCCGAAGTGGCGCGCAGTTCATCGAGCGCGGCGTCATAGCCATCAGCAATATAGCCGCCATTGCTGCGCTCGGTCGGGGGCGAGGGGACCAGTGCGCGGCCCAGCAGGTCTGTCAGCGCGCCGTGCCCGGCCAGGCGGGTGAGCATCTCACCGAGCAGGGCGGGGCGGTCAGGCGCGCCAGTGAGCCAGTGATGCAGCCGCATCGCTTCGGACAGGCCATCGCGCAATTGGCCCAGATCGCGCGGGGAACCGCGTCCCGCCACCACCCGCCCAAGCGCGCGGCCCAGATCGGGGATGGTGCGCAACCTGTCGCGCAATTGGGTGCGTTCGATCGGGCGATCCCGCCAGAACTGCACCAGCGCCAGCCGCGCCTCAATCGCCGCATGGTCGAGCAGCGGGGCGGACAGATCCTCTGCCAGCAGGCGTGATCCTGCGCCGGAAACGCAGCGATCCACCGCGCCGATCAGGCTTGCGCTGCGCCCGCCAGTGGTGCTTTCGAGGATTTCGAGGCTGGCGCGCGTCGCCTCATCCATCGCCATGCCCGCTGCTGCGGCGCGCAGAACCGGGGGCAGCAGCAAGGGCAGGTTCCCGCGTCCGACATGGTCGAGATAGGCGATCA
>JAHJSJ010000083.1 GCA_018830415.1 Alphaproteobacteria bacterium
TGTCCGCCCGGCTGCTATCCTTGGTCGAAACCCGCCAGATGCTGCCAATCGGCGCGGACCGGGCGCGCAGGCTCAACATCCGTATCATCGTATCGCATTTGATGGATGACAGCGCGGGGCCAGCACCCGTGCCGCGCGATCCGCTGTGGCACCGGCTCGGCGCGGTGCAGATCGCGTTCCCGCCGCTATCCGAACGGCGCGCGGACATTCCTGAGATTTTCCGGCTGTTCGTTGCCCGCCACGCGCGCGAACTGGGGCTTCCCGCACCCGTCATCGGCGAACGGCAATGGCACCACGTCCAGTCGCATAACTGGCCGGGCAACCTGCACGAACTCGGCGGCTTCGCGCGCGCATTCGTGCTCGGGCTGACGGATATGGGCACCGCGCCCACATCAGGCGGTGACCAGCGCACGCTGCAACAGATCGTCGCGGATTTTGAACGGACGGTGCTCGAAGACGCGCTGCGGCAATCGCGCGGAAACATCGCCACCCTGCAAGCCCTGCTCAATACCCCGCGCAAGACGATTTACGACAAGCTGGCGAAATACGATCTGAAGCCTGCCCGCTTCCGGTAGAACCGCAGGCCGGGTCAATGGTTGCTGACCGGCGCTGCGCTGTAGTAATTCGGCGGCAGCAAACGTAAGATCAAGCCGAAAGGTCTCTCCATGTTGAAAAATTCCCTGTCGCTGCGCGCCTCTGCCGCGTGCTGTATCCTGATCGCGGCGTGCAGCAATACGTCTGCCAGCCCGGAAGAACTGCCGCCAGCGGCAAGCGGCGCTGACATCTGCCGCGAGGCCGAAGTCGGCGTGCAGGTGCTCGGCTCGGGCGGGCCGATTGCCGAAGGTTCGCGCGCCGGAACCAGTTACGCGGTATGGATCGATGGGCGCGCGCAATTGCTGATCGATGCCGGGCCGGGCAGCTTTATCCGCTTTGGCGAGGCGGGGCTGAAGGTTGCGGACCTCAAAGCGATCGCACTCAGCCATTTTCACGCCGATCACAGCGCGGGCCTGACCGGCATCCTCAATTCCGGCGGGTTTGAACAATCAGGCGAACCGCTGATGGTCATCGGCCCGGCCGCAGGCAGCGTGTTTCCCGGTGCGGGCGATTTTATCCGGGCGCAGGTCGGGCGCGAGCGCGGCGCGTGGAGCTATCTGGGTGGTTACATTGACGGCACCGAGGACAAGCGGAAGCTGGATGTGCGCGAGATCGCGGCGAATAACACCCAGGAATCCCCCACTGCTGAGGTGGAAATCGCCCCTGATCTGACGATTACCGCCATTCCCGTTCACCACGGAGTTGTCCCCACGCTGGCCTATCTGGTCAAGGTCAAGGGCCGCTCCATCGTGTTCGCTAGCGATCAGAGCGCGTCCTCAATCGGGTTTGAGCGGCAATTGCGCGACAGCAAGCCCGATCTGCTGATCGCGCATCACGTGATCCCCGAAGGCGATGGCCAGCCGATCGGCCTGCATCGTCCGCCCAGCGGGATCGGCGAAATGGCAGCCGGTATCGCCCCGCGCCAACTGCTGCTGTCGCACCATATGGAGCGTTCGATTTCGCGTCTGAAAGAAAGCCTCGGCGCGATTGCGCGCAATTATGATGGCCCCACGCTGATCGCTGCGGACGGCACCTGCGTCACGCTCTGACAGGCCCAAACGCAAATCAAACAGCCTAATCTGTAACGGATTGTTACGGCGCGTCGAACAAATGGAAGGGGTTTCTTGTAGGAGTGCCTGGAATGAAAATCGCTTCCATCATCAATCGCAAGGGTCGCCATTTTGAAACAGTGCGGGAAGCGGTTCCGTTGATCGAAGCGGTCGGGATCATGCGCGAACTGTCGATCGGCTCTATCGGGGTTGCGGCGAACAATACGCACGAAATCATTGGCATCGTGTCGCAGCCGGAACTGATGGAAGCCATTGCCACCCGCGGCATCCATGGCCTCAACCTGCCCGTCGTGATCTTCGTGCGCCGCTCGATCCTCAACTGCACCTGCGAGGATGATGCATCCAGCGTGATGGAGGCGATGACCCGCGCGCGCAGCCGCCACGCCATTGTCCGCAATCAGGCGGGCGATGTGGCCGGGCTGGTATCGATGGGCGATCTGGTCGCCGCGCTGCTCGAAGATGCACAGCTTGAAGCGGGCGTGCTGCGCGATATGGCACGATCGCACCTGCTTGCCGAATCGGCCTGACGGATGGGGCTGGTGTTCAGGACAGTGGGCCGCCTTCTGGCAGGCTTCCTCACCGGCCCCTCGCGCTCTCCCTATGCTGCACTGCCAACCGAACCCGATGCGCTCGCCAATTGCCTGCGCCCCGGCGATGTCCTGCTGGTTGACGGACGCCAGCGGATCAGCACTGCGATCAAGTATCTGACGCAATCAACCTGGTCGCACGCCGCCTTGTGCGTGGCGGGGATGAACCACGAAACCGGTGTGTTACCGCTGTTCGTCGAAGCCGATGTCGTGGAGGGCGTTCGGCAAGTATCGCTTGACCAGTTTGCTGAAAATCACACCAGAATCTGCCGGCCCGCAGGGTTGAGCGATGACGAGGTGGCGCAGATTGTCGCCTTTGCCAAAAGCCACATTGGCGACGAA
>JAHJSJ010000084.1 GCA_018830415.1 Alphaproteobacteria bacterium
ACGCAGGTGCCGCCAATCGTGCCGTGGCCGATCAACGCCACCTTCGCGCCTAGCTCAGCGGCGGTAATTGCAGCGGAAAAGCCCGCTGAGCCTGCGCCGACAACGGCCAGATCAAATCCGTCCTGCCGGGGCAGGGTGCAACAATCGTTCATGTGTTAACTTTCAACTGGCTTCAGATGGCCTGCGCCGGATAGCCCGCATTGGTCGATGCCGCGGCAATCGCAGCAGCATTGGTGCGCTTTGGATCATAGCTAGCGCGCGCGGTCTTGGCGTCGAAATCCACTTCGACAGCGCTGACCCCGGTAACGCCTTCCATCGCCGTTTTCACGGTTATCGGGCACATCGCGCAGGTCATGTTTTCGATGGCAAAAGTGGTCTGTGCTTGCGCGGCATCGGCCACCACCGGGCGATCCGCGCCGCTATTGTTGAGCGCCAGTGTCACCCCGCCGCCAGCGAGCGCCAGAACCGCGACGCCGATCATCATTGTCTTATTCATGCGATTATTCCTTTTCAGTAAAACCAGGGCGCCCACCAGTCGATGGTGAGCGCAAGGATGACGATGGCAAGGCCCAGCCACAGCACCGTCTTGGTGGTGCGCGCCGACTGTGGCCGCGCGCAGTAAGAGCCATCTTCGCACAGGTCTTTCGACTTGAAATAGACGTGCCAGAAGCCATAGACGATCAGCGCCAGCGTGACCGCGCCGACATAAGGCTTGTACGGTTCCAGCGCGGTCAGATTGCTGATCCACGCGCCCGAAATGCCCAGCGACACCAGCAGCAGCGGCACGATGCAGCAGGCCGAAGCCAGCCCCGCGCCGATCAGCGATCCCGTAGCCAACCAGCCCGCAGACTTCGCATCGGGTATTTTGACCGGGTTTGACAGCCCGGTTTCCGGCATTGATGCCATACTGTGTTTCCTGTCTTCCGAAGTTATGAATGGGGTTATAAGGTCTGTAGCGACCACAGGCTCAAGAGGTCTTTTCATGAATCATCACACCGGCATTTTGCGAGCGCAGCTGGCACGGCTGACCGGCTGCAACCTTGAAACCATCCGCTATTATGAGAAAGTCGGCCTGCTGCCCGATCCGCCGCGCAGCGCCAATGGTTACCGCGTCTATCCGCCCGATCTGGTGCAGCGGTTGCAGTTCATCATGCGATCGCGCGATCTGGGCTTTGCGGTGGAGGAAATCCGCTCGCTCTTGTCCCTCACCGATGCCGGGCAGCAAACCTGCGCCGAGGTGATGGCGCGCACGCAGGATCACCTTGCCGATGTGCGGCGCAAAATGGCCGATTTGCAGCGGATCGAGGTGACGCTGATGGCTTCGCTGGCCCAATGTTCGGGCGATACCGCACCCGATTGCCCCATATTGGATGCGCTCAACTGCGCCTGAGGAGCACCCACTTTGTTTCACGTGAAACATTGGGTCAAGCGCGGCCTAAGGCGGGTCAAGGGCATGGCAAGGCCAACCTAACCTCCACGGTTTCCGCAGTTGTTGGTCGGGCTTGCAGGCGGGCAGGGCGAGCAGTAAGGCAATGCGCCCCATGCAAGAGAGTTACATGCAGGAAACGCAATCAACCCCCGCGCTCACTGGCCGCCCGGTCATTTCTGCCACCGGCCTGTTCACGCCCACAGAGACGATCACCAACGAAGAACTGGTGGCCAGCTTCAACGCTTTTGCCGATCGCCACAATGCCGCCAACGCGGCTGCGATTGCTGTGGGCGAGGTGGAACCGCTGACCTATTCCTCGGTCGAATTCATCGAGAAGGCGAGCGGGATCAAGGCGCGCCATGTGATGAGCAAGGCACCGATCCTCGATCCTGACGTGATGGCCCCGCGCTGGGATGAGCGTGGCAATGACGAAATCTCGATCATGGCCGAAATCGGCGTCGCAGCGGCGCGGGCTGCGCTGGAACGGGCCGGGCGCGACCCGCAGGACGTGGGCGCGGTGCTGTGTGCAGCGTCGAATATGCAGCGCGCCTACCCCGCGATGGCGATCGAAATTCAGCAGGCGCTGGGGATCGACGGGTTCGGGTTCGATATGAATGTTGCCTGTTCATCGGCCACCTTCGGCATTCAGACCGCCGCCGATTATATCCGTTCGGGCAACGCCAAAAGCGTGCTGGTGGTCAGCCCCGAAATCACCTCGGGCCATCTCAACTGGCGCGACCGCGATAGCCATTTCATTTTTGGCGATGTCGCCACCGCTGTGCTGGTCGAGGATGCGGCGATTGCTCCGGCGGCGCATTGGGACATCCTCGGCACCAAGCTGAAAACGGTGTTTTCCAACAACATCCGCAACAATTTCGGCTTTTTGAACCGGGCGTCGCCAGAAACCGAAGGCACTGCGGACAAGCTGTTCGTGCAGGAAGGGCGCAAGGTCTTCAAGGAAGTGGTGCCGATGGTGGCACAGATGATCCTGGATGAGGCCGCGCGGCTGGGGATTGAGCCTAGCGACTTGCGGCGGCTGTGGCTGCATCAGGCCAATGCCGGGATGAACCGGCTGATTTCGCAGCGGGTTCTGGGTCACGAAGCCTCGGAGGATGAAAGCCCGACCGTGCTCGACACCTACGGCAATACTTCAAGCGCGGGGTCGATCATCGCGTTTCACCTGCATCACGATGATTTGGGCGCGGGCGATATCGGGCTGATTTGCAGCTTTGGCGCGGGCTATTCGGCGGGCACGGTGTTCGTGCGCAAGGTCGGCTAGGGCCACCGGCGCGTTGACTTGCTTGCGGGCGCGGCCCCCACTCCCTAGAAGCGCTCCGATGGCAGGTGAAATCCTCGATAACAAAGGCCGCGGTGAGGCAGGCTGGAACTGGCCCGCAATCCACCCGGAAGGGCGCAAATTCGGGCTTATTGCGACCGCGATCAGCCTGTTTTTCCTGCTCGTTCTGGGCTGGGACATCATCGGCTGGCCGCTGTTATTGCTGTCGGCCGGGGTGTTCGCGTTTTTCCGCGATCCCGAACGCGTGGTGCCGCAGGCCGATTCCGCGATTGTTGCGCCCGCTGATGGGTTGGTGACATTGATCGAGGAAGTGCAACCGCCTCTGGAATTGCAGATCGATGATGGGTCAGGCTTTGCAGGCCTGCCTACCGGCCCGGTCACGCGCGTTTCGATTTTCATGAGCGTGTTCGATGTTCACATCAACCGCACCCCTGTTGGCGGAACGGTGCGGCGGGTGGTGTATATCCCCGGCAAGTTCATGAACGCGGAACTTGATAAGGCGAGCGACGAGAATGAACGCCAGCATATCCTGATTGAACGGGGTGACGGATTGAAGATCGGTTTCACCCAGATCGCGGGACTGGTGGCGCGGCGGATCGTGCCGTTTGTGAAGCCCGGCGATATGGTGGCGAAAGGTCAGCGGGTGGGCCTGATCCGGTTTGGCAGCCGGGTGGATATCTATCTGCCCGCCGGGACTGATCCCAAGGTGATGATCGGGCAGACGACGATTGCGGGTGAAACGGTGCTGGCAGAAATCGGCCAGCGCGGATTGATCGAAGGGATCGCCCAATGAGCCGCGCTCCCAAACAGCGCCGGATGCCGTTTTTCCCCGCGCGGCTTGGCCCCAAGGCGGCTGAGGATGAAGATGTGGGCGACAGTTTGCGCCATGCCAGCCCAGCTGGTGGCCTGACCCTGCGCGCGATGTTGCCCAATGCGATTACGGCAGCGGCGCTGTGCGCGGGGCTGACGGGCATCCGCTTTGCGATCGATAGCAACTGGTCTTACGCGATCCTGCTGGTGATCCTTGCAGGGGTGCTTGACGGGATCGATGGGCGGATCGCGCGGCTGCTGAACGCGCAATCGCGGTTCGGGGCAGAACTGGACAGTCTGGCGGATTCGCTATCCTTCGGGGTTGCCCCGGCGCTGATCCTGTTCCTGTGGTCGCTCAAGGATTTGCCGAGCTTTGGCTGGTTTGCTGCGCTGGCCTTCGCCATTTGCTGCGCGCTCAGGCTGGCGCGGTTCAATGCCGGGATTGATACTGATGAACAGCCGCACAAATCCGCCGGCTTTCTGACCGGGGTGCCTGCGCCGGTGGGGGCGGGGTTGGCCTTCACGCCGTTCTATCTGTGGACCGAAACCGGGGTGGAACTGTTTCGCAACCCGGTGCTGATGACCATATGGCTCGCCGTGATCGCTGTGCTGATGATTTCCAACATGGCAACGCTGAGCTGGGCCTCGCTACGGCCGCGCAAGACCATCCGGCTGGGGCTGATCGCATTTGTCGGGCTGGCCTTTGCCGCGATGCTGCTGGAACCGTGGTGGACGCTGAGCGCGATCAGCATCATCTATCTTGCGTTGATGCCCTATGGCCTGTTCAAATATGGGCGGATCAAGCGGCGGCGCAGGCTGGAACGGGCCGCATCCGCCGCGCCTGCGGACGGCGAACCGGTGTAACCCGCACCGCATCGCGCCGCACCCGCAATTCGGGCGCATTGACCTGCACCGCAAATCCTGCCTGCATCAGCGCGGCTTGCTGCATCAACTGCACATAGGCTTCGCGCGCCTTGATCGCGCTGTCTGTGATGGTGAGCACCGCAAGGATTGCGGCGAAGGTGAATAGCAGGGTGATGGCAAGTGCAAGCATGGCGGTGTCCTTAACTGACGGCGTTCATTGTTTGTTCTTTGCGCTTGTTCCCCAGATGTTCCACCATGTCAAGCGGCTTTCCTACAAGCGCGGCGGGGATTTTTTGCGGGCAGGGCAATCGGGGCTGGATTTTGTGGCCGCGCAAAGCTAAGGGCGCGCTCGCACGTTGGTGGGCATAAGGCTCCCCCGCGCGCAAATTCACATGGAAGGCGCACATACCGGTGCCGTTTGCGGGAGCTCCGCAGCGCGGTTCCAGCCTTCCAGAGGAACAACCGGAAAGGAATTACCTATGGCGGCACCAGTCGTCACGATGCAGCAATTGATCGAGGCCGGCGCACACTTCGGCCACCAGACCCACCGCTGGAACCCGCGCATGAAGCCGTATATTTTCGGCGCGCGCAACAGTGTTCACATCATCGACCTGTCGCAGACCGTGCCGCTGTTCGCGCGCGCGCTCGATTTCGTCGAATCGACCGTGCGTTCGGGCGGCAAGGTGCTGTTCGTCGGCACCAAGCGTCAGGCGCAGGAACCGATTGCCGAGGCTGCGCGCATGTCGGGCCAGCATTTCGTCAACCACCGCTGGCTGGGCGGGATGCTCACCAACTGGAAAACGATTTCGGGTTCGATCCGCCGGTTGAAGGCGCTCGAAGAACAGCTTTCGGGTGACACCAGCGGTCTGACCAAGAAGGAAGTGCTCCAGCTCACGCGTGAACGCGACAAGCTGGAAATGTCGCTCGGCGGCATCCGCGACATGGGCGGCATTCCCGACGTGATGTTCGTGATCGACGCCAACAAGGAAGACCTCGCGATCAAGGAAGCCAACGTTCTGGGCATTCCGGTGATCGGGATTCTCGACACCAACGTCGATCCTTCGGGCATTGCTTTCCCGGTTCCCGGCAACGATGACGCCAGCCGCGCTGTGCGTCTGTATTGCCAGGCGATCGGTGAAGCCGCGCTGGCGGGCAAGGGCAAGTTCCAGGCTGACGTGTCGAGCGATTTCGGTGCGATGGCTGAACCCCCGGCTGAGGCCGTGGTCGAAGCTCCGGTTGAAACTGTGGTCGAAGCTCCGGCTGCCGACGACGTTGCTGGCGAAGCCGCCGAAGCCTGATTTCTCGTGTGACCGGCGCGCGTTTTTCATGGGCGCGCGTCAATCACCCGTCACAATCTCTCTATAGCGCGCCCGGCATTGCCTCCCTCTGCGGAAAGGGCAGGGCCGGGCGCCCTTGAAACTGAATGAAAAGGATATTCTCATGGCCGATTTTTCCGTCGCTGACGTGAAGAAGCTGCGCGAGCGCACTGGCGCTGGCATGATGGACGCCAAGAAGGCGCTGACCGAAGCGGGCGGCGATATCGAAGCTGCGGTTGACGCGCTGCGTGCCAAGGGCCTCGCCACCGCGCAGAAGAAGTCGAGCCGCACGGCTGCCGAAGGTCTGGTTGGCGTGGCCGTGTCGGGCACCCGCGGCGTAGCTGTCGAAGTGAACTCGGAAACCGATTTTGTCGCCAAGAACGAACAGTTCCAGGATTTCGTGCGCAAGACCACGGCAGTGGCGCTTGGCCTTGGCAGCGATGATGTCGATGCGTTGAAATCGGCGGCATACCCCGATGGCGGCACCGTGGCGGACAAGCTGACCGACAATGTCGCCACCATCGGTGAAAACCAGCAGATCCGCCGGATCAAGACAGTTGCTGTCGATAAGGGCGCGGTGATTTCGTACATGCACACCGCCGCTGCCGAAGGGCTGGGCAAGATCGGCGTGCTGATCGGCCTGGAAAGCGAAGCGGGCGCGGACGTGCTTGAACCGCTGGGCAAGCAGTTGGCGATGCATGCGGCGGCGGCGTTCCCGATGGCTCTGGATGCTGACGGGCTCGACTCCGAAGTGATCGACCGTGAACGCAAGATCGCGGCTGAAAAGGCTGCCGAAACCGGCAAGCCCGCCGACGTGCAGGCCAAGATGGTCGACGGCGCGGTCAAGAAGTTCGCCAAGGAAAACGCGCTGCTCAGCCAGGTCTTCGTGATGGACAACAAGACCATCATTTCCGATCTGGTCGCGCAGGCGGCCAAGGCTGCGGGCACCGCGATCGTGCTCAAGGATTACGCCCGCTTCCAGCTTGGTGAAGGCATCGAAAAGGAAGTGAGCGACTTCGCCGCCGAAGTGGCTGCTGCCGTCGCGGGCTGACCCGCCCGAACCATCGGAAAAAATGCACGGGCCGGGGGGTAGCAACCTTCCGGCCCGTTGCTTTTCGGGTGGTCGCCAGCGCATCCCCCGGCGTCATTCAGTTCGGGGGCATCATGAATTTTACCAAAGGCACAATGATCTGTGCAGCGCTGCTGACCGCGTGTTCGGCGGCCCCGCAATCCGAAGCGGGCACCGCAGCGGTGCCGAGCCAGCGCGGCGGGGGTGAGCCATACGAATTGCTCGGCTCGCAGGTGTTCGATGTGCCCGATCCGTCCAGCGGCATCACCTATCAGGTCTTTATCAGCCTGCCGCCGAGCTATGGCGCGGAGCCTGCGCGCAACTATCCGGTGGTCTACGTCACCGACGCCGATTACGGCTTCCCCATGCTGCGCCTGATAGGCCGGCGCATGAACGGGGCTGGCCCGCGGATCGAGGAGTTCATTCTCGTCGGCCTGTCATACGGCAAGGGGCACGAGCCGATGGCAAGCCGCCGGCGCGATTACACCCCGACAGCCAAGGGCGCATCCGATGCGCCTTCTGGCGCTGTCCACGGGGAATCGCTGCGTTATCGCGATTACCTGCGCGATGCCGTGATCCCGTTTGTCGAGGCGCGCTTTCGCGCCGCCCCGGCAGAGCGAACCTTTGTTGGCCATTCCTATGGCGGGCTGCTGGGAGCCCAGATTCTGATGACTGAACCCCGGATGTTCAGCGGCTATGTGCTGGGCAGCCCATCCTTCTGGTTCGACCGGAAATACCTGCTCAGACAAACGCCCGGACTGCTGGATCAGGTCGCCGCGATTGATGCTGATGTTTATATGTATGTTGGCGAATTCGAGGCCCGGCGCAAGGGTGACAGGCGTTACCAGCAAGATGTCGACATGGTGGCCGATAACGGCACCTTTGCAGATATGTTGCGCGCCAGAAATTATCCCGGCCTCAATCTGAAGGCCGAAGTGCTGGCGGACGAGGATCACCTTTCGGTCGCGCCGCGCGGCTTTACCAATGGGTTGCTGCACACGCTTCCGGCGCGCAACCGCGAGGAATAGGCCGGGCCTTTCCCTTTGCGCATCGGCCGATTGCCGGTTAAGTGCGGCGCACCCAAATCATTGGCCCAAGATTCCACCCGGAGCCTCGTATTCCCATGTCACTTCCTCCGATCAAACGCGTATTGCTCAAACTTTCGGGCGAAGTGCTCATGGGCGGGCAGCAGTTCGGGATCGACCCGGCCTTCGTCGCGGAACTGGCGAAGGAAGTGAAAGCGGCCAAGGATACCGGGCTTGAAATCTGCCTTGTCATCGGCGGCGGCAATATCTTTCGCGGGATGGCGGGCGCGGCGCAGGGGATGGATCGCGCGCAGGCCGATTACATGGGTATGCTGGCGACGGTGATGAACGCGCTGGCGATGCAGAACGCGCTCGAACAACTGGGCGTCCACACCCGCGTGCAAAGCGCGATCCAGATGGATCAGGTGTGCGAACCGGTGATCCGCCGCCGCGCTGAACGCCACCTTGAAAAAGGGCGCGTGGTGATCTTTGCCGCAGGGGTGGGTAGCCCCTATTTCACCACCGATAGCGGCGCGGCGCTGCGTGCAGCTGAAATGAATTGCGATGCCTTGCTGAAAGGCACCAGCGTGGACGGGGTGTATGACAGCGATCCCAAACGCAACCCCGCAGCAAAGCGTTTCGACACGGTGACTTACGACCGGGTGCTGGCCGATAACCTCAAGGTGATGGACGCATCGGCGGTCGCGCTGTGCCGTGATAACGAAATCCCGATCGTGGTCTTCTCGATCCGGGAAAAGGGCAACCTTGCCCGCGTGCTTTCGGGCGAAGGCGTGCAGACCATTGTGCAAGATAGCTGATAGAAGAAGGGGGAACCTGACCCATGCCGCAATATGACAAGGCCGATGTCGAGCGCCGGATGAATGGCGCGGTGGAATCCCTGAAGGGTGATCTTCAGGGCCTGCGCACGGGTCGCGCCAATACCAGCCTGCTCGATCCCGTTGTGGTCGAAGTCTATGGCGCGATGATGCCGCTCAACCAGGTCGCCACGGTATCCGCGCCCGAACCGCGTATGCTGAGCGTTCAGGTGTGGGACAAATTGAACATGACCCCGGTGGAAAAGGGCATTGCCCACGCCAATCTAGGCCTCAACCCGATCATCGATGGTCAGACGCTGCGCCTGCCGATCCCCGATCTGACGCAGGATCGCCGCAAGGAGCTGGCGAAACTGGCCGATCAATATGCCGAAAAGGCCAAGATCGCGATCCGCAACGTGCGCCGCGATGCGATGGAAAGCCTCAAGACTGACGAAAAGAAGAAGGAAATCTCCGAGGATGAGCGCAAGCGGTCTGAGGATGAAGTCCAGAAGCTGACCGATAAATATGTCGCCGACACCGACGAGGCTGCGGCGAAGAAGAAGCAGGAAATCCTGACGCAGTAAGGCGGGGGTATCGGATCGTTAGGAACAGATTTGGATCAGGACCGCGCAAAACACGTTGCCATCATCATGGATGGCAATGGCCGCTGGGCCAAGAAACGCGGGCTGCCGCGCGCGGTTGGGCATCAGCGCGGGGTGGAGGCTGTGCGGCGCTTGGTGCGCGGGCTGGAACCGATGGGCCTGGAATGCCTGACGCTCTATGCCTTTTCGTCTGAAAACTGGAAACGGCCTGATGACGAGGTCGATGATCTGATGAACCTGATGCGGCGGTTCATCAAATCCGACCTGCCCGAATTTGTCGCCAACAGCGTCAAACTCAAGATCATTGGCGATTGGCAGTCGCTCGCGCCGGATATCGTGGCGATGCTCGAAGATGCGCTGACACAAACCGCAAACGGCACCAAGACATTGGCGGTGGCGCTCAATTACGGCGGGCAGCACGAAATTGCGCGCGCGGCGACGAAGGCTGCGGCGACTGGGGCCGTCACGGTAGAGAGTATCGCCGCGCAGCTCGACACCGCCGATCTGCCGCCGCTCGATCTGCTGATCCGCACCAGCGGCGAAGTGCGCCTGTCGAATTTCCTGTTGTGGCAATCGGCCTATGCTGAAATGCTGTTTGTGGACACGCTGTGGCCCGATTTTGAACCTGCGCATCTGACGCAGGCGCTGGATGACTTTGCCCGGAGGGAGCGGCGCTATGGTGGACGCTGAAACGCCCCGCGTGCCTCACTCGAATGGGGGGGCTTCCGATTTGCCCGTGCGGCTGGCGTCGGCCATCGTGATGTTGGTGATCGCGGGCGGGGCGCTGTGGCTGGGCGGCTGGTTCTGGAGCGCGTTCGTTCTGCTGCTGGCAGGCGGCGTGCTGTGGGAATGGAACCGCTTGGTGGGCCGCTTTGGCGTGTCGGGGCTGGCTGAAACGCTGTGGTTCTTTGCCGGGGTGGTCTATATCGGCGGGGCAGGCCTTGCGATGATGGCGCTGCGCAACGGGCCGACCTTTTTTCCGGTGGATGGGCAAAGCTATGGCTACGGCCCGTTTGAGGTGCTCGCGGGCTATATCCTGCCGATAATCGCGGTGGATGTCGGGGCCTATTTCGCGGGCCGCACGATTGGCGGGCCGAAGATTGCACCGCGCATCAGCCCGTCCAAGACCTGGGCCGGGTTGGCGGGCGGGGCGACGGCGGCGGCATTGGTTGCGGTTGTGATCGAACTCAACGATTTCGGCCCGGCAGCAGGCGCGCCGGGTTATGATGCGCTCAGCATCGGCTTTGCGGTGCTCGCCGGGGTGTTGATCGCAGTGTTGGCGCAGGCGGGCGATTTCTTTGAAAGCTGGATGAAACGCCGCGCCGGGGTGAAGGATTCGGGCGCGCTGATCCCCGGCCATGGCGGGCTGTTTGATCGGCTCGATGGCTTTCTTGCGGTATTCTTTGTGCTGTTTGTGATTGCCACAATGCTCGCTTTGCTGGGATAATGGGGCGATGACGCGTTCGCTCACCCTGCTTGGCGCAACCGGATCGATTGGCGCATCGACGCTCGATCTGGTGCGGCGTGACCGTGAACACTGGCGCATAGAGGCGCTGACCGCGCATTCGAGCGCTGCCGAACTGGCCGCGTTGGCGCGCGAATTTGGCGCGAAAATCGCAGTGGTGAGTGATGAAGCCTGCCTGCCCGCATTGCGCGATGCGCTGGCGGGCAGCGGGATAGAAGCCGCCGGCGGGCGAAAGGCGCTGTGCGAAGCGGCGCTGCGCCCAGTGGATATGACCGTGGCGGCGATTGTCGGCTGCGCAGGCCTCGCCCCGGTGATGGCGGCGATCGAACGCGGCGGCACCATTGCGCTCGCCAACAAGGAAGCGCTGGTTTCGGCGGGCGAGGTGATGATGCAGGCGGTCGCCAAACACGGCGCAACGCTGCTGCCGACCGATAGCGAGCATAACGCGATCTTCCAGTGCCTCAGCGGCAATCGCTTGTCCGATGTGGCGAAAATCACCCTGACCGCCAGCGGCGGGCCGCTGCGCACGTGGAGCACCGAGCGGTTGGCTGCGGCGACCCCGGCAGAGGCGGTGGCGCACCCGAACTGGTCAATGGGTGCGAAAATCAGCGTCGATTCGGCCACCATGATGAACAAGGGGCTCGAATATATCGAAGCCTTTCACCTGTTCCCGGTCGGGCTGGATCGTCTGGGAATCGTCGTCCACCCGCAAAGCGTGATCCATTCGATGGTGGAGTTTCGTGACCGTTCAACGCTGGCGCAACTTGGCCCGTCGGATATGCGCGTGCCGATTGCTTCGTGCCTCGCCTGGCCGCACCGGATGGAAACGCCGCTTGCCCCGCTCGATCTGGCCGCGATTGGCGAGCTGACCTTTTTCCCACCCGATGAAACCCGCTTCCCCGCGACGCGATTGGCGCGTGAAGCGATATTGGCGGGCGGAAGTGCGCCCGCGATCCTCAACGCCGCGAACGAGGTGGCGGTGGCTGCCTTCCTCGCCGGTCAGATCGGGTTCACCCGCATTGCCGCAATGGTGGAGGAGACGTTGCAGCGCAGCAATGATGCCCCGCGCCCGGCCACGCTTGATGAAGTTCTGGCCGTCGATCAATCCGCGCGGCGGCAAGCGCTCACTCTGTTGGAGACCAACGCCCTTGTTTGATGCACCCCCGTTCTGGATGTATGCGGTCGGCTTCCTGCTGCTGCTCGGCCCGCTGGTTACCGTGCATGAACTTGGCCACCTGCTGGTCGGGCGGCTGTTCGGTGTCAGGGCCGATGCGTTCTCGGTTGGCTTTGGCAAGGAAATTGCCGGGTTCACAGACCGGCAGGGCACCCGCTGGAAACTCTCGGCGCTGCCGCTGGGCGGCTATGTGCAGTTCCGGGGCGACATGAACCCCGCCAGCGTGCCCGATCCCGATGCGGCCTACGAAGAAGGCAGTTTCCAACACGCCGCCTTGTGGAAACGCGCGCTGATCGTGGCCGCCGGGCCGGTCACAAACCTGTTGGTGGCGGTTGCGATCTTCGCCGCGTTTTTCGCCATTCTGGGCAAACCGACCATCACTGGCGATGAAGATTCGCGCACCATCGGCCGCTTTACCGAAGCCAGCGTGGCAGAAGCTGCGGGTCTTCAGGTCGGCGATACGGTGGTTGCGATTGATGGCCGCACGATTGCTGATTTCAGCGAGTTGCGCACCGCCGTTGCCTTGCATCCGGGCAAGCGCATGGTGTTTACGGTTGAGCGGGCAGGCGAGGAAATCACCGTTCCGCTCACCACCGCGCGGGTAGTGGAAACCGACGGTTTCGGCAATCAAAGCGCGATTGGCCAGATTGGCGTTGCCGCGGCGGGCGGAGACTATGAGCTTGAAAAGGTCGGCCTGCTTGAGGCGATCCCGCTGGCGGTCAGGCAGTGTTGGGATCTGATGGGCATGATGATCACCGGCATCCAGCAGATCATCGTGGGCGACCGGTCGGTTGATGAACTTGGCGGGCCGCTCAAGATCGCCAAATACTCGGGCGAACAGATGAGCCTTGGCGCCGTTGCCTTCATCAATTTTGCCGCTTTGATCTCGCTTAATTTGGCATTCATCAACTTCTTGCCAATCCCCGCGCTCGATGGCGGACATCTGATGTTCTATCTGGCCGAGGCGATCCGTCGCAAGCCGGTAGGGCCGCAGGTGACCGAATGGGCTTATCGCGTCGGCATTGCGCTGGTGTTGGTGTTGATGGTGGTGGTGACGGTGAATGACCTGTTCTCGCTTCCCATCTTCGGCTCTTGAGGCAAGATTGGCGCGGGCCAGCGGGTTTGCCGGGGAAAGCGCCCCGGTCCGTGTCCTATCCGCGCCGGTGCGGCTTGATTGCGATGGGCACATCGGGCAGAGGCGGGGGCCAGATTTTCAGGGTGCGACAGGCAATCGCACATAAGGTCACTTGCAAGGGTGCATATTGAGGGTCGCAAGGGTGTGACGCCAATACGGCACGGACGGTTGGAACGGGATTTTAGCTGCATGAATGCAATAAGCGAGGCGGGCGTAATGCCGGTCAATGGCAATCTGGCGCATTCGCCGCCGCAGCGTGCGCGCTTTGTCGCGCTGCTGTGCTGTGGCTCGATGCTGGCCGGTGTGCCGGGGGCCGCCTTTGCGCAGCAACAGGATGCCGCATCAGCGCCGGTTGCGCAGCCTGCCGCAGAGCCTGCGCCCGCTGCGCGCAGCAATGTGATCCGCACGATCAACGTCGTCGGTTCCGAACGGTTGGAGCCGACCACCATCCTCAGCTATATCCGCCTGCGGGTTGGACAGGAATACACAGCGGTAGCTGCCGACGAAGCCCTCAAGGACCTTGGCGCGACCGAGTTGTTTGCCAATTACACGATCGACAACAGAAACGGCAACGTCGTCATCACCGTGGTCGAAAACCCGGTGATCAATCGCATCGTGCTCGAAGGCAATAAACGTCTCAAGCCCGACAAGATCCTGCCCGAAATCAAGCTCGCCCCGCGCCAGATATTCACCCGTTCCAAAGTGCGCGCCGATGTTTCCCGCATTCTTGAACTGTACAAGCGGCAAGGCCGGTTTGCCGCGCAGATTGAACCCAAACTGGTGCAACTGCCGCAGAACCGCGTCGATATTGTGTTCGAAATTACCGAAGGCCCGAAATCCAAGGTTCGCCAGATCAACATTCTTGGCAACGAGAAGTTTTCCGACGGCGATCTGCGCAGCGAAATGGTGACCAAGCAGGCGCGTTTGACCAGCTTCTTCAGCTCCAACACCAGTTATGATCCCGATCGTCTGGCGTTTGACCAGCAGAAGCTGCGGCAGTTTTATCTGACCGAAGGCTACGCTGATTTCCGCGTGGTTTCGGCGGTGGCCGAACTGACGCCCGATCAGGAAGACTTCATCATCACTTACGTGGTGGAGGAAGGCGAACGCTACAATTTTGGTGAGGTCAAGGTCGACAGCCAACTGCGCGATTTTGACAGCGATTCGATGAGCGGCAATCTGCCGATGAAGTCGGGTGATTTCTACAATGCCAAAACGGTTGAAGATACCGTCGAGCAGCTGACCGAATTGGCTGGGCGGTTTGGTTATGCCTTTGCGGATGTGCAGCCGCGCTTCAACCGCAACCCTGACGATCTGAAAATGAATGTCACCTTCGTCCTACGCGAAGCGCCGCGCGTTTATGTTGAGCGGGTTGACGTTAACGGCAATACGTTGACGCAGGACAAGGTCGTGCGCCGCGAATTCCGGCTGGCGGAAGGTGACGCGTTTAATTCACTGGCGATTCAGCGTACCAATGCGCGCATAAATTCGCTGGGTTATTTCCAGGAAAATTTCGAGATCAAGCAGGTCGAAGGCAGCGCCCCTGACCGCATCGTCCTTGAGGCCAATGTCGAAGAAAACCCAACCGGTGAATTGCAGTTTTCGGCGGGTTTTTCTTCGATTGAACAATTTATTCTGGCAGGCAGCATCCGGCAGCGCAACTTCCGTGGGCGCGGGCAGACAATCGGCCTCAGTTTGAACTGGTCGCAGTTCTCGCGCTCGGCGCAGGTCAGTTTTTCCGATCCGTTTATATTTGATCGCAATATATCCGGCGGGATTGATATTTTCCGCAGAGATTCAAATAGTTTCAATTTTACCAATAATGATCGCAACACCACCTTCAAACAGTCGACAACGGGGTTTTCTGTGCGCGCCGGTGTGCCGCTGACAGAGTTCATGTCGCTGATCGGCAGCTACACGCTCAATTATGACGAAGTGACGCTCGACGAAAACTTGTTCTTCACCGATATTAATGGTGATGGCATACGTGAATGCGATCCATTGCTGGCTGGCCGTTTCCTGTGTGATACGATCGGATCGCGGCTGAGTTCGATCGTCGGCGTCAGCCTCAACTACAACTCGCTCAATTCCCGCCTTCGCCCCACGCGCGGGCGCACGCTGTCGCTCAGCAGCGAAGTGGCTGGGCTGGGCGGGGATGTGCGCTACGTGCGCTTCCGTGGGCGCGGACAGCAATTCTGGAATGCCTTCAATAGCGGCTTCATCTTCTCGGTGCTGGCCGAAGCCGGCACGATTTTTGCCTGGCAGAACCGCGAGGGCGAAGGCGTTGACGACATATTGCTGACGGATCGCTTTTTCTTGGGTGAACCGCAGTTTCGCGGCTTTGCCATTCGCGGCGTTGGCCCACGCGTCTTGACCCAGCAATATGTGCGCGATGCCGATGGTAATCCGGTTCTGATCACAGACCCCGATCAGACCCGCGATGACGCAATCGGCGGGCGTAATTACTACCTCGGTCGCGCCGAGCTTGAAATTCCGCTTGGTTCCGGCGCGCGCGAACTTGGCCTGAGACCTTCGATCTGGGCTGATATTGGCGGGTTGTGGGGCGTGACGCAGCCGGTGCTACAGGACAATCCCAATGGCGTGCAGCAACGCGATGCGCAAGGTAACCCGATCTTCCTGACTCCGCGGCTAGATGAAAATGGCGTGCCGGTCGTTCCGGGCGTGCTTGATTTCACCACCAACCCGCTGGCCCCCGATGGCACGGCCAATACCCCTTCGATCCGCCCCGGCAGCGCGATCAAGGAGACGTTTCTGGGGGATTCAGTCACTCCGCGCATTACCGTCGGGTTCGGGGTCAACTGGAATTCACCCTTTGGGCCGTTTCGCATCGACATTTCCCGCACCATTCGCAAAGTCGAAGGTGATGATGATCGTAGTTTTTCATTCAACGTAGGAACCCAATTCTGATGACACTTTTCACCAAGCTTCTCGCTCCTGCTGGCCTTGCGCTTACGGCGCTGGCTGCGCTTCCCGTTCACGCCCAGATCGAAGGCCGTGTCGCCACGGTCGATATTTCGCGCACGATCATCGCGACCACGGCGTTCCAGCAGGCCTATGAACAGGTCAACCAGACCTATACGCAGCAGAACGACCTGCGCCGCACCAAGGCGCAGGAACGTCAGACCTTGCTGGCCACATTCGACACCAATGGTGACAAGCAGGTTGATGACGCAGAACTGGCAGCCAAGCAGAACTCAGGGGACTTCACCAAGCTGCAAACGCTGGAACAGGAAATTCAGGCGCTCAACAATCAGATCGACGGCGCGCGCATCTTTGCGATCGAACAGATCATCGTGCACTACGGTGCAGCCCTGCAGGATGTCACCACAGCGCAGCAGATCAAGATGGTGATTGATCCAGGTTCGTTGCTGTTTGCCGTGCCCGAGGCCGATGTTAGTCAGCAGGTGACCACGGCGCTCAATGGCAAGGTCGCCTCGGTCGGGGTGGTTCCTCCGGCAGGTTGGCAGCCCAGCCGTGAAGGCGCACAGATCTATCAGGAAATCCAACAACGCCTGCTGGCCGCGCAGATGATGCAGCAACAGCAGCAGCAACAGGCACAGCAGGGCAACACGGCAGCCCCGACCGGGCGCTGAGGCGGGCGTTTTGGTAGGAGGCTACGAATGAGCGATGCGGACAGCGCACCAGCGCAGGTGCTGGACTATGATATCGGCAAGATCTTGCAGGCGCTGCCGCATCGCTATCCATTGTTGCTGGTCGACCGGGTGCGGTCGATCACGCTGGGTGAACGGATCCACGCGGTCAAAGCCGTGAGCATGAACGAACAGTTCTTCCAGGGCCATTTTCCGGGTGCTCCGATCATGCCCGGCGTGCTCCAGATCGAGGCACTGGCGCAGGCCGCAGGCATCCTCGGGATCGAGACGATGGAACTGGCGGGCACCGGCAAGCTGGTGATCTTCATGGGGGTCGAGAACGCCAAGTTCCGCGCGCCCGTGACGCCCGGCTGCCTGCTCGACCTGCATGTCGAATTCACCCAGAAGCGCAGCCGCGTCTACAAGTTCAAGGGCGTGGCGAGCGTTGAAGGCAAGACAACGTGCGAGGTCGAGTTTACCGCAATGATGGTGGATAAGGTTTGATTTGCGCACCCGCGTCTGCGCGGGCGAGGATTTCGCAGCCCGAAGCGGAAGCGAACAACAAAGACTCCGCACACGGGCTTGCCATGTATGGCAAACCCGACTAAGCGCGCCGCTTCCCATTCATAGCAACGCCGGTCGGTACCGGCGTCACGCTGCAAAGGATCACGTCATGAAGGCCGAAGGTCACCCCGAATACCACATGATCACGGTCAAGATGACCGATGGCACCGAATATCAGACCCGTTCGACTTGGGGCAAGGAAGGCGACACCATGTCGCTCGAAATCGATCCCCTCAGCCACCCGGCATGGACCGGTGGGCGTCAGCAGGTCAGCGAAGGCGGGCGTGTGGCCGCATTCAACAAGCGGTTCGGCGGGCTCAGCCTCAAGAAGTAATTCCGTTACACGCTGCGCCGCCGCAAGGCCGCGCGCGACAGTTCGCGGCCCTCGGGTCGTGGGAGGAA
>JAHJSJ010000085.1 GCA_018830415.1 Alphaproteobacteria bacterium
GCCATGATGATTTCCTTCAAGTTGGTCGAACCCGCGCCCATCGCGGCCTCGATGGCTGGTTGAAAGCAGGGGCTTGTGCCCGCTGCATCCGCAGGACCGGAACAGAGTGAAGGACGGCGGCCAGACGGCTTTCTTGTCTCGCGAGGAATGGGCGGTACGCCCAGGGGAAGAAAGTTGGCGCAGACGCCGTTGCAGCAAGGGATCAAGCGGCGAAGCCATCCCCTGCCAACCAAAGCCATTGAAGAGGCGGCATTGGGCTCGGGTCACACTTGACCGGGAGCCATGGCACTTTCCGGACTTTCCAGACCGAGCTGCGATTGGGAAGTTGTCGTGACAGGGTGGGCTTGAGGTCGTCACCGCATCTCCAGACGTCGGCAACTGCGATATGCCACTGCGGGTTTGATCGAGATCCCCGGATTCGGCTAGCCACGGCCCAGTACCTTACTGGCTGCGGATTCTCGGCCTTGCTCCGACCCTGCAACTGCCCAGGCCAACCCGACCCAAGACGAGGTAGGCAGAACCTACCACTTGATCGCAACGCCTGCCTCGTAACGGCTGAACTGACCGTGCCAGCCACGTCCGGCACCTGCCGGGCGGGGCTTGGAAAACGACGAAGCTACGGGCGGGTGCGGCTCCACTGCGTCAACGATGCAGCAGCGATAATCGCTGCGCCGAGCACCGAGAGGACCAACTGCCATGCGCTTGGCGGCATGGTCGCCGCGGCGATGCCGTGGACGGCATGATAGCCGGCGATCGCAGCGGGCGCAGCGAAGGAGACGCCAATCGCTGCCCGCGTCACGTCCGACTTGGCGAACGCCAGTGCGACCTGGGCAACAGCGAGCAGGACGGTCGCGACAATGGCTGCGGCGGCAAGCGCGGCGACGATTCCGCTGCCACTCCGGTAGATGGCCGAACCAGCCAGAAAGGCTACGAACAGCGGCAGGGCGTAGATCGAAAGGTGGAACAGGAGCGCGCAGCACAGAAACACTGCGACAATTATCAGGGCAAAACCGATCAGCATGGCGTCCTCCTTGGAACCAAGGGCAAGGGACGCGCTCTCCACCACCACCGCAGCGCAATGTGCATGGAATCCATAGCAGAAATGCGGCCCGGCTGGAATACCCGATGGGCATCCAGCCATGCGGCGCAACGCGATTTGGCGCGCTCAGGGATTGAACGGGTCATATTCGCGAACCACGCTGTCGGCATCGCCATCGAATTCGGACGTCGGGACTGCGGCGTAGCCGTTACCGGCGTGGAACAGGGTGACGCATACCATCAAGGTGCGGGCGAGGCTCCAGGCGTGACGCTGTGCGATGGTGAGTGACATGTTCGAGCTCCTGTCTCGGAGCAGGGACCATCCCCGCTCGACAGGCCCCGGACAGACGGCACAAAGCCGCAATCACCACGAAGGCGCAGACGCAGTGGCCGCACGCGCAGCGTAGCGGACCCTTCACGGGTTGATTGAAGGAGGCTTTGAGGCGGCCAACGGATTGGCCTTTGAGAGTGGGGTGGTTGCAGATCGGCCAGAATGAACCAATTGCCAATCTTGCACAGCAAGCGAGATGATTGCGAAATCGGTTAGGAGGGAAGGTAATCTGGCAGCACAATCTTCTGCAGTTGCAATTCAACTTGAATAGGGCATCGAACGAAAGTTACTTTAGGAGAACCTATTTTAGTTGCAGCGTTCAATGCGCTCATTAAACTCGATTTCTTTGGGGGAATTATGGCACATCGGCGAGAATGGAAAGGAGAGGAGTGGCAGGAATTTGCTCTGCAGCTCGTCCAACGCCGACATGGCGCCGAGAACGTTCAGATCATTCCGGATAAGGTCAAGGGTGATGCCGGGTTGGAATTTTTTACGACCTGCGGCTGCCTTTATCAATGTTACGCGCCTGAAGAAGTCTCTGACGTCGCAAAGGCTGCCAGTGCAATGAAAGCGAAAGCCGGACGTGATTTGCCTAAGTTGGAAAAGAACAAAGCGATTATCGAGAAACTTCTTTGCGGTACTAAAGCTCGGCGCTGGATTCTTCTCTGCCCATTCCTAGACAACAAGGAAGTGGTCGCATCTATCCGGGCTCGCGGCGTCAAGGTTAAGGCCAGCAACCTTGTCTTCCTTGCCTCTGACTTCGAGGCACTTTGCCATTCTCAGCAAGATTTCCAGGCAGAGATCGAGCAGCTTAGAGCCATGTCACTTGGTCCGCCGCTCAACGTAGTCCCGCCAACCGCAGATCAGGTGAAGGATGCAGCTGGCAGTACCGAAATAGGAGCACGGATTGATGACAAACTTGGCCGGGCACTTGGCCCGAAGGCGGCATCTGGACAGGTCGCTGCACGACGCGATCAATATGTGAATGCGCATCTGCACCGCGAAAATGCGCTCGAGCAGTTGCGTGAAAACCATGCGGTTTTGTGGGAGCGTGCGTTCGAGACGATCGAAGCGGAAGAAGCGCGGCTCATCGCCGTTGGTGCCAGTTCGACTATCCCCGGCCAGCAGCTTCAGGAAAGCATGGCCCGGATCGAAACTTCGCTGGCCGAGGCACTGCCAACATTAAACCCCGGACTTCGGACCCGAATTGCGCTGGGTACGATCAGTGACTGGCTGATCCGCTGCCCACTGGATTTCCCGGAAAGGGAATCAATTTGAGTAACACCGAATTCGCACACACTCGCTTCTCGTTCCAGCGGCGGCCCACGCCAGTGCCGGGCGATATGCGCATCGCATGGCGCGTGTCGTTGATCCTTTTGATGTTGGCAGCGTCAAGATCGAACCGAGCCTCCTTGGCAAAGCTCCATATATTGAACGACGCCATCCGGTCCAACCAGATCAGCCGATTGCGGGATGCCACCGATGCCGAGACCAAGATTCTGCCTTGGAATTTGCGCGTTGAGCCTGCGTTCGCACGCGCAATTGACTTTGTCGTAGGCGAACGTCTCGCGGAATGGACGAAGGCGGGCGGGCGTGCTTCCTTGAAGCTCACCCTGAGGGGTCTGGCAGCGGCTAAGGAATTAGACAAAGTCGAGGATGCGCTCGAGCAAGAGCGGGCGATCATTGCCGAGCATGCCAAAAAGCTGACAGAGATTCGCGTTTCAGCGCTCTTGGGCGAAAGGCCTGCGTTATGATCAGACTTCGTCACTTGCGACTGCGGTCTTTCACCGCCGAGCGCGCGTTCAATGCGGACATTCCCTTTGGGACAGGTCTCAACATAATCCAGGCACCCAACACGTCGGGTAAATCGACGTGCCTGCAGGCGGTAATCTATGTACTAGGTCTTGAAAGGGCGCTTGGCCCGCAACTAGCGATCCCGCTCCCATATGCGATGCGCGAGCGAATACATGCCGCTGAGGATCAGCCATATGAAACGGTCCTACAGTCGTTTGTCGAACTCGAGATTGAGAATGATCGTGGCGAGATTGTCGTCCTGCACCGCGACGTCGTTGGCGGCAAAGATACAAAGCTGATTCAGGTTACGTCCGGTGCCTCGCTCAGCGAGGATATGGTGCGAACCCGGCAGCGCGACTTTTATGTTCTCGATGGCGGATCCGCAGTGCAGGAGGATGGTTTTCACTTCTTTCTCGCATCCTATCTTGGATGGAATCTACCAATCGTCGCCCGTTATGATGGCACTGAGTGCCCACTCTATCTCGAGTCCATTTTTCCGATGCTGTTCGTTGAACAGAAGCGAGGCTGGTCCACGATTCAGGGTCCGTTCCCGACTTTCTTCCGTATCCAGGATGTGGCTCGCCGGGTGATGGAATTTCTTCTGAATCTTGATGTTGCGCAGTTCCGGCGCCAGCGTACAGAGTTGCGTAACTCCATCGCTGAGCTCAACGGCCGATGGGCTAAGGAACGCGCTAAACTGGCAGACGCTGCAACGCGGATCGGCCGTATTCGCGGATTGCCCCAGCAACCAAATGCCGAATTTTCGCAACAGCCTGAAATTGACCTGCAACTATTTCACGATGGTGAATGGATCCGTCTCTCCACTCTTGTCGCCGAACTCGAGGAGCGCATTGGCGAGCTAGAAGCGGCGCAAATGGAAACGATAGACGTCGTTGCGCCTCAGATCGAGGCGCGAATAACGACGCTGCGCGAGCAAGTAGACACCGAAACTGCCGTCATTGAGGCTGTGCGCAATGAACACGCATCCGAGACGCAGGATAGCCAAGCTCTGACCGCGAGAGTTCGATCGCTCGAAGTAGATCTACGCCGAAACCAGGACGCCCAAAAGCTCCAGCGACTTGGCTCAGAACTTGGTAAAGCGTCGTCCGAGCATGTCTGTCCGACTTGCCATCAGGATGTAACCAACGAGTTGCTCCCCACAATTGATGCTGTTGGTATGGCGCTCGATGAGAACATCGCATTCGTGAAATCCCAGCTTGAGCTTTACCGATCCGCGCTAGGTGCTTCTGCTGAACGGCTGCAGGAGATTGCCGGTCGATTCCGTGGGGTGGAGCGAAACCTCCAGGAGAAGCAGCAAGAGTTGCGCTCCCTGCGTCAGGAGTTGATGCGACCCGGCACAGCGCCGTCACGTGCAGCAATTGAGAATTTGGTTCGGCAACAGAATTTCCTTTCTCAGCTTCGCAGCATCGACGATCTCGCCATTTCGCTGATGGACGAACTTCAGGCGATAGCGTCGGGTTGGGCTAAGGCTACTAATGCTCTGCGCAACCTGCCAAACGACAACCTGACTGCAAATGATTTGAAGAAGGTTGCTGTTCTAACAGCCAAGATCTGTGAGCAGCTAACAGCGTATGGATTCCGGTCATTTCAGCCAGCTGAGATCGCGCTCTCGACCGATAATTTTCGGCCGCTCGTTTGCGAACGATCAGGGTCTGAGATCGTGGAAAAGGAAATCAACTTTGAAGTGTCCGCTAGCGACGCAATAAGGTTGAAATGGGCCTATCTCTTGGCCGCCTTTGAATTGCAGTGTGTCCATAAAACGAACCATCCGGGACTCGTGATCTTTGATGAACCCGGACAGCAGGAAATTGATTCAGGCAGCCTGTTCGCCTTTCTAAAACGCGCCGGTGTCGCAGCACTTGCGGGCGGCCAAGTCATTGTCTCAACTTCTGAACCGCTGACGCTTGTACGGCAAGAGATGGGTGAGCACGCTCAGATCATCGATTTCCCAGGTTTCATCCTACAGCCGTCATTGGACGGGCCACCCAATGAGATTGAGGGAAGACTGGGATAATTGATGTTTCACACTCTGCAGATTGAACCAGAGTTACTGTGATTGACGAAGCATATGTCGAATGATCGAATTCGGACTCGAGCCGATTATTCGATCGCCCAGACTGAAATCCCCATCTTGCGCGCCTTGTCGACCAGGTTGGCGTTGATGCCATTCCCTGGACAGGCGACCACTGCCTTGGGCAGAACTTCGAGCATTTGATCATTGCGGCGGAACGGTGCCGCTTTTTTGAACCGGATCCAGTCAGGCCGGAAGGGGACGTGGGTGATTTTGCGCGCTCGTGCCCAGAGCGAGGCGATATGTTCGCCACCCGTCGGATTGCCGCCGTGGAACAGGACCATGTCGGGATATTTGGCTAGAACCTTGTCGAGGGCGGCCCAGATTCGGTTGTGATCCTGATAGGCGGGGCCAGAGGTGAACGCGATGCGGGTGCCGACGGGCAGCATCGGCTCAGTTTCCGAACGGCGCTTGGCAGCAAGGAAGTCGCGGCTGTCGATCATCGCGGCGGTCAGGGTGCGATGGTTGACCAGTGATCCGGTGCGCGGCGTCCAGGCTTTGCGGAAATGCGCTTCGAACTGGTCGGCGGCGGCCTCGCGCATGAATTCCATGGCATTGCGCCGTTCGATCAGGCCAATGCCTTCGCGGATCTGCCGTTCCAACTCGACCGATTTGACCTCGGAGCCATCCTGTTCGCGCTGGCTACGCTTCTGGGAGTCCTCATTGTCGTCGAGTTCGCGCTGGATGCGGAATTCGGCGCGGTGGAACAGGTTGGCGAGCGACCAGCACAGGTCTTCAAGATCGGGTTCGAGCCTCGTGTCGATCATGGTGGCAATGAGGGCGTCGAACATGTCGGCTACGGCACCGGCGGCCATGCGCTCCTCGGGCAGTGGCCGCGGATCAGCTTCGTCGGAGAAAGGGCGATAGCCGTAAAGGGCGATTTCATCGAGGAGGTGGGCGGTCGGCGAGACTTCGTGTTCGGGTTCGGAATCGGGCAGCATGGTCATGGGACAAGTCCTTGGGGCCTTGGAACCGGGCACCTCGCCCGGCCTTCATGGGCGTCCCTCTGACCGGCTGGCGGGAGGGCGCACCCTTGTGGCCGAAGCGCAGCGGAGGATGGCGGACGGGCGGCTATTTTGGTTCGCGATGGAAAGGCGCCGGGTTTATTGTCTGTCGCATCGCGTGGTGCGATGCTTCCCCACGCCGCCGGAAAATAGCCGCATGACCGCCATTGCGGCCTCCCGGCAGCCGGTCTCTCGGACGCCACCCAAGAGAAGGCCGGGTCTGGCCGGGAAACTGGCTCAGGACGATGCGCGCCGCCTCAGCCCGATCCTCCGACCCCGTATCGGCTCA
>JAHJSJ010000086.1 GCA_018830415.1 Alphaproteobacteria bacterium
CTTCGCCATCTCGGCTCGCAACGTAACGGCTATGTCCGGCGATACGTCATATCCCTCATATTCATCGAGCAAGGCCTCATCGAATTTATCGAAAGCCCACTCGTTGACTACCTCAAGCGCGCCAGAGGGCATGAGCCCTTGCTTACTGGCGATCTCGTCAAACTCTTCGTCAGTCCAGTGATCGCGCTGGATTATCTGCTCTACAAGCATCGCGTGCTTGGGATCGAGGCCAGCCATTGACGATGGAAGAGCATGTGCTGCGGCGGCCTCGTCGCTCACGTCTTCGTCGGCCGAGAAAATCTCGCCCAGTACGCTTGAAACGCGCTCGGTGTCATTTCGAATAGCGGCAATACGCGCTGCATCGAGCGAAGCGGCTTTGGCTTTCGGCTCGTCCGGTATTTGTTCGCCTGGTGCTTCAGCTTCGGCAGCTTTGACGCGAACCGGGCGGTCTGGCACGTCGCCAGCATGGAGGTCGGCGTAAACGAGGCCAGCATCGATCCCCAGAGCCTTGTAGATCTTCTCGATACAAGCCACTTCTTCAGACTGAATCACGCTGTCAGCGTGCGCGATTGCGACTACCGCAGCGCGCAAGGCCAGATGATGCTCAGCGTCCGCATCTTTCAGCTTGCTCCGCAGCCATGACATGTCTGGTGGAACATCGAGATACCATTCGAGGTTGGCGTGTAGACGCTTTCGCTCCAGCTCCGTCAGGCCGCTAACAGCGTCGATCTTTTCACGGAGTGCTCTGCGCTCGGCTTCCACAATTTTGCAGTCGGCATGTGCGACGAAGGTCGCCAGCGCTAGTTCGAACAATTCGGTTCGATAGGCCGGGGAGACGTCTTCAAGCTGTTCGACCGGCTCGCCGAGTTCGAAGATCACAACGGGTTCGTCGATCTTCGGTCCGCGCAGCGAGAATCTTGGGTCTGGAGCCATACCGAATCCGATACGGGCGAGTGCATCCGCTGCGCCAGTCAGGTTCCGCTTGCCGAGCTTCTCCGGCATTTCTCCTTCCAGGTGCGAGATCACATCGATTGCTGGGACCAGCCCGCCTGCGGCTACTTGTTCGCGCGCCCAGTCCTTGAGTTCTTCCAACTCTTCTGACGGGAACAGACCCCAAAGCTCAGCAGGTAGCAGCGCCTGTGCTTCAATGCTCCCACGACCATGTGGATTTCGTCCAAGATATCGGCTGAACTTGTCGAGTTCATCCATAGCCTCACCTGCGATCTTCTGCGCCTTCTGCACCGGCGACCGCAAATCAGTAACGTCGGGGATCGCCACATCTCCGCCATCTCCCGCAGTGAGATTGACCGAGCAATTGAACTCGCTGGATGCAGCACGATAGTCCATTCTCAGAAGCTTGCGAGGCGTTCGAACTTTCAAGCCATCAGGATAAAGCGCGTCGAACTTCAATTTGAAAAGTGCCTTGAATTCGTCACCGCAACGCTCGGCTGGAGTGCGAAGGCGTCGCTCTGGGTGGCAATGCAGCCAGAGATGCAGCCATTCGGCATCGAAGGCTTTGCCTTCGGCGATCATGCCGCCGAGCGCGAACTTCAGCGAAAATGGCAAGTCCCAGCTACGGTTCTCAAGGATCGCCTGCTTGAGTGTCGTATCGTCCAAGGAGATGCCGCCCATCGCCATGATACGCGCGATGTCGAGAAACTCACCGAGATACCTTTGGGCGGAATAATTATCGGCGAAAAGAGCCTTCAGGCGTTCCACCTCCGCAACTATTTCCTGCTTCTCATCGTCGGGCGGCTGGTCGACCAGAAACCTGCGCTCCAGACCATAGAAAAACAGGAACATGTAGCCGGGGTTTATTGATCCATCGATCCTCCCTTCGGACAACCAGTCGAGGTAACTAGCGCGGCACACCGCTGGTATTGAGGAATATCCAGGCCAATACGGCATCCCTGCCGTTCGTGCCGACCCAACTCGCGCAACTGATAGTGATGGATCGATGTATGCCCGACAACTCTCCCCATAGTAGGATGATCCAATTCGAGGAGGTACGCCGACATAGATCATACCCGCAATTTCTCGGCCCGCGATTGTGACGGCCTGCCCCTGTGGAACCCAGCCTTGGATTGAACGGGGTGAGCTTGCCTCTTCGGTGAGTCCTTCTTGAAGTGAAGGCTCTGCGCTTGAGGCTGATTGATCGGGAGGTGGTTCATGGCCGAACAATTTTTCACGCAGTTCTTCTATCCGGGAGTGGAGCGTCTCAGTAGCCCCGGCTACTGGGACGCTCCTCACGGGATCGGGGTCCTGCTTGGCAGGTTCTTGCCGGTAACTTTCTGACCTCTTCTCAGCTGCCCTCCTTGTAGAAGCAGCCTCCAGAGCTTCTCTCGCAGCTTTTCCTACTCGTATGAGTTCGGCGTTGTCCTGTTTTGGGCGATAGGTGTGTGAGGTAAAGCGATCAGGCAACTTACTCGATGAGTCTGTAGTTTTACCATGAGTGGGGATGCGAGATGTGATTTCCTCCACCCGATGTGCGTTCTTTGGGTCGAAGATCGATGTATCGCCCCCAAACAGCTTTTCGCGAAGCTCCTTGGTTCGAGATCGCACTGGCTGAGCCTCCTCTTCCTCTTCCTTGAGATTTTCGAAGCCTTTTGAGGCTCTTTCAGGCGTGTCAACGATCCTACGAGCTTCAGGCTGTGCCGCCTCAGGTCTGCCTGCAGCAACCCGAGCACTCTCACGCAGTTGGACAGGTCTCCGAATGACGGACGACTCGTCAGCCGCTCCGACTTGTACGGACTCTAGCCGTGCTGTTCGGCGCTTTTCGTACCACCAGATGAAAGCAATCGGCGCGAGGAGTGCGAACAATGCTTCAAGCGCATCGGATAGACTGTCCAATGCAATTGCCGCGATTATTACGCAAACAAAGAAAGAGGCGGCGTAAAGCCCGATAATGCGGATGATTTTCCAGACAATCGACATATGCACTGCCTGCCATTTTGCGAATGAGAGGTCACGCTGATTTTCGCCAAGCGCATATTCGGTCAGCCGAGAAGTACTTTCTCCAGAACCTCAATCAGCTCGTTCCGCTTCTCAGACAGCATCTTCTCCAGATTCCGCTGCTTCCACAAGACTGCCGGCAAGTGCCTTGCTTCCGGTATGTCGAGAAGCTCCCATTTCGGTTCACCGCGCTTGAAGCCGATCAAGAACTGGCGGTGCGCGTCTGGCATCTCGCCAACCATTTTGGCGACGAGTGTCTCGCGCGTAGCCTCAAGATCGGCAAGCTCTACATTTTCTTGCGTCATGCCGACAAAGCCGCGCTTGAATTCCTCAGCCAGTGGCTTGCGGGTCGGAGCGAGCACTTCGGCCATCGGGCGATTGTGGCTAATAATGTAGGCGAGGAATGCGCGCCGCAGTTCGTCATTTATGCCTTCATTCGCCAGCAGGTCTCGCACGTCGAACAGGTCACGCGGGTGCTGGCGGTCCAGCGCCGCCACGATCTTTCCCGCATAGAGGTCGGGGAAGGAAACAACCTGCATTTCGGCGAAACCGAACGTGTCTTCGACTGCGGAAACGACGCTCATGACCACCGGGTCGTAGACGGTGCCACGCAAGACAGGCGTGACCTCGATCTTGATCTGAACGCTTTCGGAGCGGACGATGAGCTTGGTGATGATGTTGTCGCCTGCGGATCGCGATGGGGCGACCGCCGCGCCCGGTATCCCGGCTTCGATCCGCTTCTTGATCCGCACCATCGCCGCGTCGATAGCTGTGAGTGATAAAGCGCGATCCTCGACCGGCAAGTAGGTCAGGTCGATGTCCACAGAGAGGCGCGGCAAGTCGCGCACGAAGAGGTTGATCGCCGTGCCGCCCTTGAGCGCGAAGCACTGCTCTTGCGCCACGAACGGGATGGCGCGGATCAGGAGGGCATCCCATGACATGCCTGGAGATGAGCAACAGCTTCCCGCTTCGCGGCGGGCGTCACCACTTTTTTGAAAGAAGATCCTTCAACGCCACGTTGTCCAGCATCGTGTCGGCCAGCAGCCGCTTGAGCTTCGCGTTCTCGCTCTCAAGCTCCCGCAGCCGGCGGGCTTCAGATACCTCCAGCCCGCCATACTTGGCCTTCCAGTTGTAGATCGTCGCTTCAGACACCCCGTGCCGCCGGGCCAGATCAGCGGTCTTCGCGCCCGCCTCCGCTTCCTTCAGCACGCCAATGATCTGCTCTTCCGAAAACCTCTTGCGCTTCATCGTCTGTCCTTCCTTCAGGCCAGACTCTAATCGCTCGCGGAGGAAAATCAGGGGGTCACGTCAGTTCCAGTGAACGTGCCGTACGATTTCCAGAAGATGTATGATCGGATTTCCAAACTTGGGAAAATCGGAGTGTGGGAGTGTGATCTTGCGACGGAGAGGTTGTCTTGGACGTCGGCGGTTTACGAAATGTTCGACATGCCCATCGGTTCGGAAGTCAACCGGGCCGAGACGCTGGCATGTTACGAACCAAACTCACGGCGAGAGATGGAACGGGCCCGTGCCCACGCCATCGCGACCTGTTCAACTTTCGATGTCGATGTTGCGATCAGAACCAAGCGCGGGAACTTACGCTGGATCAGGATAACTGGAGAAGTTGAGCACGAGAATAATATTGCGACTAAAGTGTTTGGAACCAAACAAGACATCACTAAGGAAAAAGAAGCGCAACTGCATTTGCAGGTCCTTCAGTCAAAACATATCCATCTTTCCCGCTTGAGCGCGATAGATGCAATAGGCTCAACCTTGGCTCACGAACTTAACCAACCACTTGCCGCTATAGCCCTATACTCGGCGGCATTGCGGAATGTCCTTGGGCATCGGCGCGGCGATTGCGATCATAGCCAAAACGAAGTGGAGACCATTCTGGGAGGTATCGAAGAATGTGCTCTTAAGTCTGGTGAAATTCTTCGGGCTATCCGCAGATTGGCTGCCAGGTCGAAGCTGTCAGCTACCGTCTTCGACGTGAATCAGTATATTGTAGAGGCGAGCAGGATTGCCTTGGCGGGCACGCCGGTAGCGGTGAGGATAAATTACGCGATGAGTGAGGATCTGAGGGGTTTCGGCGATCCTGTCCAGATCCAGCAAGTTGTGATCAATCTGATCAGCAACGCTTGCAATGCTATGGCGGAATCGGAACATCGGGAAATCACGATCGCTGCTGCCGAAGTGGATGGCTTGCTCGACATCGCGATAAGCGACACCGGGCCAGGTATCCCAGAAGCGATGATGGAAACAATGTTCGAGCCGTTTGTGTCCTCACGGCCTGACGGGACAGGCATTGGTCTTTCCATAAGCAGGGCGATTATTGAAGCGCACTCGGGGAAACTGAGCGCTGCAAATAATCGCGACGGCGGAGCAACTTTCCGGTTCACAATTCCTTCCGGCGTTCGCGGAATGAAGTAGGCCGTAGCTGTCTCACCCAATATGAAGCGCTTTCCACACGTTCTGATTTGACGGGGTTCCCCTTGGACTTGTTTTCGTGATTCAGGTTTTCTTTTGAAAGCAGGAGGTTGGCACGGATGGCACGAACGCTTCCTTCGGGACCGGTTTGTCGCGGCGATTGACGGTGACGTGGTGGGGTGCACGCCGCCCTGCGGTGCAAGAGGTTTTTGGGCATTGATGAGCAGCGGTCGGGTGCATCCATGTGCTCGGCCAGTTCGTGCTGCACAGCATGGCTGTTGGCCCTAGTGAAGTCCGCGGATCGTTTCCCCGATCACGTCATCGCGCTCGAGTAGCATCTGCTTCCCTTGGGTTTCCACGATCCCCGGTCTGACCGGACTGGCATCACTACTCATTCACCCCGCACCATCTTGTGGACGCGACTATTCGCTCCCAGAGCTCAAGCCGCTGCTGATCGACATACCTCTCCTCTAATCATGATGACCACGCGATCGGGGTGGTGGTGTTGGCTAATCGTCTTGCTCGACACAAGGGCTTTCAGCTGCTCACGCTGGCTTTGCGTTATGCCGGGCATGTTACAAATCCTATGACAAGATCGATTTTTATCAGAGGTCTTGTAACAACCTCTTTCGCGATTCGCCTGAAGCAAACCCGACTTGTTGACGAAGAGCGGCACCTTCCGAAAACGCAACGTCGCAAAGGGGAAAGCCTTCCCCTGAGCCCGAGCTGCTTCGCTATCTCGGCCTACCCCTTCGTGCGGGGATACCCCGCAACGCCCTTCAAATCGGAGCGGGGCTGTCGTCGCGCTCTGTCCCGCAGGGCCTTCTGCCCTGCTCCTAAGGGCGCGGTGCTTCATACGCAGGGCCCCGCACGCACGCTGAACCGGCGGGCATTTCCTATCACGCGCCGGCCGGGAAAGCCGACAGGCCCCGGCTTTCCGCCTGCAAGGGCATGGGACCGATTGCCGCCTCCTTCAGGGTGCTGCCTCCTGTTCCGGCAGTCTCGCTGGTCGCTCGCGCGACAATGAGGAAATTCTGGCGATGAGAGAGTGAGAGTCTGGCGGGCTTCGCCGTGACGGGATGAGGGTCGAGAGAGAGGCTCCCGGCCGGCCGTCATGGAGATTTCCTATGGATATGCAGGTTTCAGGTGCGCGCCGCGAAGTAAGCGGCGGCTACAAGGTAGATGCGTCCCGCGGCTCCCGCGTTGGCCGTGTCTCTTCGGAGTGGTATTCACGGCCCGATGATGAGCGGTACCTCTCATTGAACGATCTGGCGAGGTCAGTGCGCAGGCGGTCCGAACGGAGCCAGACACGCGTGGTCGAAACCGCGCTCATCCACGTCGAAGCCAACCGCAATGATCCCGAGCGACTGGCGCTGATGCTCCCCGGTGCCGATGCGCCGGTTCAGCCGACCCATTGGAGCTTCGGCCAACTGGCTAGCCAAGTAGGCGCGCCCGCCGCCTATCTGCGCCAACTTCCCGCGCCGCTCGCCGCCATCAATTTGCAATATGGTCTGACCTCTAACCGGACCGAGCACATCAAGACGCTGGAAACCGACTCTGACGGATCTGGGGGCAGGTTGGAACTGCGCGCGGTGACCGGCCCCGATTACGGCCGGATTTATGATCACGAACTGGTTGAAGCCGTGCAGCGCATCGCGGGCAACGGCACGGGCGATACCCGCTGGAAAGTGCCCGGCGTGCTCGACTGGTCAACCGGGGTTTATAACCCGACGGTCGACATCTCGAAGGATACAACCACGCTCTATGCATCGGATCGCGACGTATTCCTGTTCCTGGTCGATGACCTCAACCCGATCGAAGCCGGGCGCCTGTCCGACGGATCGCCCGATCTCTACTTCCGCGGCTTTTACTGCTGGAACTCCGAGGTCGGTGCGAAAACGCTCGGCATGGCCAGCTTTTATCTGCGTGCAGTCTGCCAGAACCGGAACCTGTGGGGTGTGGAAGATTTCGAGGAGATCAGCATCCGCCACAGCAAATATGCGGCGAACCGGTTTGCCCACGAAGCCGAACCGGCGCTTCTGAACTTTGCCAATTCCTCGCCCCAGCCCTTTGTCAACGGCATCAAAGCCGCGCGGGAGCGGATTGTCGCCCGCAGCGACGAAGACCGGCAGGATTTCCTGCGGGCACGCGGATTCTCCAAAGCTGAGACCGGCAGGATCATCGAAACCGTGCTGGCCGAGGAAGGCCGCCCGCCGGAATCGATCTTCGATTTCGTCCAGGGCATCACAGCGCAAGCCCGTTCCAAGCCCCACCAGGACGCCCGGCTCGACATGGAGGGCAAGGCCAGGAAGCTGCTCGACCGGGTCCACTAGGCCTGAACGGCCGCGGTCTGTTGCTCTTGCGTTGCGCTGCCTTCTCCCGGAGTGAGAGGGCGGCGCTTCGCTTCGTGACGGGACCGGGCCTGAGAGAGAGTCTTTCGGGCGGCCCGTCATGGAGAAACCATCATGACCAAGCCATTACCCAAGCTCGTGCTTAGCGCCTCACGCGATATACCCTTCAACCAGCTGGTGCTGAGCCAGAAAAACGTCCGCCGCGTCAAGGCCGGCCTCTCGATCGAGGACCTCGCCGACGACATCTATCGTCGCACCCTGCTCCAGAGCCTCAATGTCCGCGCGGAGCTCGATGACAATGGCCAGCCAACAGGCAAATTCGAGGTGCCCGCTGGCGGCCGCCGATTCCGTGCGCTCGAACTGCTGGTTAGACGCAAGCGGATGGCGAAGGATCAGCCCGTCCCTTGCGTCGTGCGCGAAGCAGGGATCGCCGAAGAGGATTCGCTGGCTGAAAATGTCATGCGCGTCGCGCTGCATCCGCTCGACCAGTTCCGCGCCTTCAGCGCGCTGACCGAAGCGGGCCTGTCGGAAGAAGACATTGCCGCGCGCTTCTTCGTGTCTGTCTCGACCGTGCGCCAGCGCCTGCGGCTTGCCTCGGTCTCGCCCAACCTGCTCGAAGTCTATGGCGAGGACGGCATGACGCTCGAACAGCTCATGGCCTTCTCGGTCACCGACAACCATGGACGCCAGGAGCAGGTCTGGGAACAGGTCAGTCAGGGACACCATGTGCCTGCCTACCATATCCGCCGCCTGCTGACCGAGGATACGATTTCCGCCAATGACCGCCGCGTCCGTTTCATCGGGCTCGATGCCTATACCGAAGCCGGAGGCGATGTAATGCGCGACCTGTTCTCGTCAGACGAGGACAGTTGGCTGCAGGATCCGGCGCTTGTCGAGCTGCTGGTAAGCGAGAAGCTCTCAGAGGCCGCACAGGAAATCAGCGCCGAGGGCTGGAAATGGGTCGAAGCGGCCATCGACCTTCCTTATGGCTGCGAACACGGCAAACGCAGGATCACCGGCACGACCGCTCCCCTGAGCGACGAGGAGCAGGCCCGGCTCGATGCGCTGGTTGCGGAATATGACGCTCTCGGCGAACAATATCAGGACGGCGGCGACCTTCCCGACGACGTCGCTGCGCGCCTGACCGAAATCGACGCCGGGATCACTGCGCTTACCCAGCGTCCTGTCAGCTACGACCCCGATGAAATGGCCCGTGCAGGCGTGTTCATCGCGCTGGCGCACGACGGGCGGCTGCGGATTGATCGGGGCTATGTCCGCCCGGAAGACGAGCCGATGGCAGAGGGGGAGAAAGCCAGCACCGGGTCCTTTGCCGATCATGCGCCGAGCAGAACGGCCGTGAACGTCGGCGGTCAGGGGCCGACCGGCGAACGGATTGAGGACGAGGACGATGCCATCCGTCCGCTACCTGACCGGCTCGTTTCCGAACTGACCGCCGAACGCACTGTGGCGCTGCGCGATGCGCTGGCCAACGCGCCTGATACAGCCTTTATCGCGCTGCTCCATGCGCTGTACCTGTCGGTGCTGCGTCCGCATGGGCAAGCGGGTTGCGTGCAGATCGGCATCACGCAGACCTGCCTTGGCAATGTGGCACCGACCTTGCGCGAAACCGTCTGGAGCCAGTCGATCCAGGCGCGGCACGAGCAGTGGTCAGTGCGTCTGCCGAGCGAACCTGATGAATTGTGGGCCGCAATCGCCAATCTTGCTCACGAAGAGCAGATGGCGCTCCTCGCCCACTGCACATCGCTCGGCGTCAACGCGCTGTTCGAGGCAAGCAAGGGCTATGACGGGCGGATTTCGGAGCATGGCATCGCACAGCGGATCGCCGCTGCCGATGCCCTTGCCGCCGTGGTCGGACTCGACATGGCCGAAGCAGGCTGGACGCCGACGGTCGACAATTACCTCGGTCGCGTTACCAAGCCCCGGATCATCGAGGCGGTGCGCGAAGCCAGGGGCGACGCGACCGCGGTGCTGATCGAGCACCTCAAGAAAGGCGACATGGCCCGCGAGGCTGAGCGCCTGCTCGATGGCACGGGCTGGCTCCCAGAGCCGCTGCGGCTGCCCCGGGCGGAAGGTCAGCCGGAGTCCGAAGCCGATGTCGCAATTCTCCCAGACTTCCTGGCCGAGGATGAACAGGCAGACCTGCCCGAAGGCGACGATGCCTGCGCAATCGCTGCTGAATGAGCCTCAAGCGCGGGGCGGCCCAGCATCGTCCCGCGCCCAATTCCCGACATCGAAGGAGCCAGACGATGGCAAACTACTACACCCCGACCGTGATCGAGCCGTTGATTCCGCTCGTCGCCATATTGCCGATCGAACGCCTTTTCCTCGCCCAGGTCTTCAGCGAAGAGGTCGAAGGCGAGACGGCCAATTATTGGAGTGACGATGCTGCGTCCGACCTCATCTACCTCGACGCGGAAGCGGTCCGAACTGCACTCGGCGTCACGTCGGCCGAGTCCAGCAGCCTGACGAAGAAGCTGATCGACGAACACGCCGAAGCCATCCTGGGCGACGAAGAGATCGAACTCGACGAGTGCGGCGACCTATGGCCGGATGTGTTGCAGGATATCGTGCGCCGCTCGTGCGATCTCGACCATTTGACCGTCACCATGGCCTTCACCTGTTCGAAAATGCGGCCCGATGGCTTTGGCGGGCTCGCCATGCTGATCACCGGGACGTCCATCCGTTCGGAATCCACCCGCACACTGTTCGACCGCTTCTACAAGGAAGCTGCCGCCAATGGGGAGATCAGCCATGCCAATCCCTGACCATGCCCGCGCCAATTTCGAGACACTGGTTAAAGCCGCCAAGGCAGGTGATCTCGCGCTGATGGAATGCACTGAGGTTGCCAGCGGCGAAACCCGTTACGTTCTGTGCGCGGTCGGCCGCGATCACGGGGACTATGTCATGACGCCCTTTGGCCATCTCGCTCCTGGCAACCCTTACGACACCTATGTCCCGCCTGCCTGACCGGCGGCAGACCACTCCGACTCATACCTGAAGGATTAATCCCATGACCAACTCGCTTGTGGCGGGTGCTTCCACGCGCCCGCTTGCTGCTGCTTGCCCGCAGCAGACCGCTGCCTCGATCATCCTCGCTGCCCATGACCTGCTCGGCCACCTTGCCGCCGGTCGCCGCATCGAAGCCCCCGCCATGCGCACTGCGATGCAGACGGCCCTTGGCGCAAGCGATGCGACCGGGGCCTGGGACTGGAAGTCCGCCTATGAAGCGGTCGAGGTCGCGCAATTGCTGTTCATGCGCCGCTATGGCCCCGCAATCGACGCTCGGACCGCCGATCCATTCGAACGGCTGAAGCTCGTCGAACGCATTGCCCGGCTTGCTCCTACACAAACACGGCGCAACGAAGAGATGCTCAGCTTTCAGCAATTCTCGACGCCGCTGGGGCTGGCCTGGGTCGCGGGCTTTGCGGCGGGCTTCGTGCCAGGTGAACTGGTGCTCGAACCATCGGCAGGCACGGGCTTGCTCGCGATCATGGGGGAACTGTCTGGATGCAGGCTGGCGCTCAACGAAGTCGCCGAAACACGGAGCGCGCTGCTCGCCGAGCTGTTCGGCAGGGACGCTGTGACCATGCACGACGCGGCGCAGCTTCACGACCGGCTCGATATGGGCGTGGTGCCGAGTTGCATCGTCATGAACCCGCCATTCTCGACCGCGCTCAATGTCGAGACCCGCATTGCCGATGCCGCATTTCAGCATCTGTCTTCGGCTCTCGCCCGGCTTGCGGACGGCGGACGGCTCGTCGCCATTACCGGCGCGAACTGCGCACCTGATCACGGGGCATGGCGGGGACGGTTTGAACGATTGCAGGCACAGGCCCGCATCGTCTTCACTGCAGGGATCGCTGGCAAGGTGTTCGCAGCCCATGGCACCTCGGTCGAAACCCGGCTCACCGTGATCGACAAGTTGGCAGCCGCAGATGCGACCCGGTTTCCGGCTTCGTCCGGCATGGCGCCCGACCTCGCGACATTGTTGCATTGGCTGGCCGATCACCTCCCGCCGCGCCTGGCCCTTGCAACTCCGGCACCCATAGCGCCGCTGGCAGGCGGCACGCGCAGGTTGCCAGTTACTCCCAAGCGGCAACGTGCGGCTGTTCCAGCGCCCGAGCCAAGCGGAGCACCACTGGAATATGAGGCGATCGACTGGAACCCTCCGAGCGATGGCCAACTCGCCGACACGCTCTACGAGCCCTATGCGCTGCAATCTTTGAGGATACCCGGCGCGCAGCCGCACCCGACCAAACTGGTTCAGTCCGCTGCGATGGCCTCGGTGGCACCGCCCAAGCCGAGCTACCGCCCGCATTTGCCTAACGGGCTGGTCGAACAGGGTCTGCTTTCCGACGCCCAGCTCGAATCCGTTATCTATGCCGGGGAAGCGCATAGCCAGTACTTGGCGGGCCATTGGCTGGTCGATGCAACCTTCGACAAGATCGAAGCCGCACCCGGCAGCTGCGATGGTGCCGTCGCTTTTCGCAAGGGCTGGTTTCTGGGCGATGGCACCGGTGCGGGCAAAGGCCGCCAGGTCGCAGGCGTGCTGCTCGACAATTGGCTCAAGGGCCGCCAGCGGGCGGTATGGATCTCCAAGTCCGACAAGCTGCTCGAAGACGCCCAGCGCGACTGGCGCGCTCTTGGTCAGGAGCCCCTGTTGGTCACCCCGCTTTCGCGCTTCCGGCAGGGCACGCCTATCCGGCTCGAGCAGGGCATCCTTTTCACCACCTATGCCACGCTACGCTCCGATTCGCGCGAGAACCGGGTTTCCCGGGTGCAGCAGATCGTCGATTGGCTGGGCAACGACTTCGATGGGGTCATTGTCTTTGACGAAAGCCATGCGATGCAGAATGCCGGTGGCGGCAAAAGCGAACGCGGCGATGCCGCCCCGTCCCAGCAGGGGCGCGCCGGATTGCGCCTGCAACATGCATTGCCAGATGCTCGCATCCTCTATGTCTCGGCAACCGGGGCGACCACGGTCGAGAACCTTGCCTATGCCCAGCGACTTGGCCTGTGGGGCGGCGCGGACTTCCCGTTCGACAAACGCACCGAATTCGTCGCGGCCATTGAAGCGGGCGGGGTTGCGGCGATGGAAGTACTGGCGCGCGACCTCAAGGCGCTCGGCCTCTATGCCGCCCGTTCGCTGTCATACGAGGGCGTCGAATATGAGCTGATCGAGCACAAGCTCACCCCCGATCAGGTCCGCATCTACGATGCCTATGCGGGCGCGTTCCAGGTGATTCACAACAATCTCGATGCCGCGCTGGAGGCAGCCAATGTCACGGGCAGCGAGGGCACGCTCAATGCGCAGGCCAAGTCTGCGGCCCGTTCCGCCTTCGAATCTGCCAAACAACGCTTCTTCAACCACCTGATCACGGCGATGAAGACCCCAACGCTGATCGCGGCGATCGATCAGGCTCTTGCCGATGGCCACGCAGCCGTGGTCCAGATCGTTTCAACCGGCGAAGCGCTGCTGTCACGGCGACTAGCCGATATCGATCCGGGCGAATGGAACGATGTCCAGATTGACATCACGCCGCGCGAATACGTCCTGGATTATCTGCTGCACAGCTTCCCGACCCAGCTCCACGAGAGCTATACCGATGGCGACGGCAATCTTGCCTCGCGCCCGGCCTATGATGAGGCTGGCAACGTCGTGCAGTGTCGCGACGCCATCGAACGGCGCGACCGGCTGATCGAACAACTGGCTTCAATGGAACCGGTGCAAGGCGCGCTCGACCAGATCGTCCAGCGCTTCGGGACCGACATGGTCGCCGAGGTCACCGGGCGTGCCCGGCGGATCGTGCGCAAGATCGATGCGGATGGCGCGCGCCTCGTCGTCGAGAACCGGCCAGCCCATGCTAATCTCGCCGAGGCCCAGGCCTTCATGGAGGACAAGAAACCAATTCTCGTTTTCTCCGACGCGGGCGGCACGGGCAGGAGCTATCATGCCGATCTCGAGGCCAGGAACCAGCGGCTGCGCCATCACTATCTGCTCGAAGCGGGCTGGAAGGCTGACACCGCGATCCAGGGGCTGGGCCGCACCAATCGCACCAATCAGGCGCAGCCGCCGCTGTTCCGCCCCGTTGCCACCAATGTCCAGGCCGAGAAGCGCTTTCTCTCAACCATCGCCCGGCGGCTCGACACATTGGGGGCGATCACCCGCGGTCAACGTCAGACCGGCGGTCAGGGCCTGTTCCGTCCCGAGGATAATCTCGAAAGCCCCTACGCCCGCGACGCGCTGCGTCAGCTTTATCGGCTGATCTATGCAGGAAAGGTCGAGCAGTGCTCGCTTGCCACCTTCGAGGCGATGACCGGCCTGTCGCTGACCGATGCCAGCGGCTGTCTCAGGGATGAGCTGCCGCCGATTACCACCTTCCTCAACCGGTTGCTGGCCCTGACCATCGCGATGCAGAACGTGCTCTTCAGCGCCTTCGAGAAGCTGCTCAGCGCCAAGGTCGAAAGTGCGATTGCCTCGGGCAGTTACGATCTCGGGCTTGAAACGCTGGTTGCCGACAGCTTTGCCGTCACTGGCAGCGAGCCGATCTACGCCCACCCGGCAACCGGTGCAGAGACGCGTCTCCTCACCATTGCCAGGCGTGACCGCAATCAGCCCTTGGCGCTCGCCAAAGCGCTCGATTTGCTGCGCGAGCCCGGTGCGAAGCTGCTGGTCAACACCCGTTCGAAACGCGCTGCGGTCCAACTGCCCGCTCGCAGCCTCATGCTCGACGATGGCGAAGTAGAGCGCCGTGTCCGTCTGATCAGGCCGATGGAGCGGCTGAACGTCGCGCTGAACCACCTCGCGCAAACCAGCTGGGAGGAAGTGGATGAGTCCACGTTTGCGGCAACATGGCAGGATGAAGTGGCGCAGGTGGATGAGTTCACGACAAGCGAACTGCACATCGTCACCGGCCTGCTGCTGCCGATCTGGAAACAGCTGCCCGAGGAATCGACCCGCGTTTACCGTCTCCAGACCGATGACGGCGCACGCATCATCGGCCGGAGAGTGTCGTCAGCATGGGCCACCAGCGTGGCCGGGACCAATGCCCCGATCTTGTCACCACCGCAGGCACTCGCTTTGCTGCGCGAAGGCCATGCGCACCTCGACCTGGCTGACGGGCTGCAACTGCGCCGTTCACGGCTGATGCAGGTCAACCGGATCGAGCTGACCGGGTTTGGATCGACGGGGGTCGACCGGCTGAAGGCCATGGGGCTGTTCTCCGAGATCATCAGCTGGAAACTGCGCCTGTTTGTGCCCGACGATGTGCTGACAGGGTCGGCTGTACTCGAGCGTTTGTTCAAGCGGCACCCTCTGGTTCGCATCACCGACCGGAAGGCGGCCTGACATGCCTGTGCCGAGCAAAGTCGAAGGATCGCGGCTTTCTGCCCATGCGGGCGAATTATCGCAGCGGCTTGCACAGAACGTGCAGGCGGTGTGCCGTCATTACCTCCCCAATGGTCGGCGCGAAGGGCGCTACTGGATGGTTGGCGATGTGGCTGGAACGCCCGGACGCAGCCTCTATGTCCGCCTGTTTGAAACCGGACGGGGCGCAATCGGCAACTGGGTCGATGCTGCAACCGGCGAATATGGCGATCTTCTCGACCTGATCCGTATGAACCAGCGCCACTCTCATCTGAGCGATACCATCAAAGAGGCAGAGCGCTTCCTTGCCCTGCCGCCCCCAGCCGAGAACCACGATTGTGTCAGCCATACCCAACCGGCACGAGCAGGCTCGCCGCAGGCTGCCCGGCGTCTGTTTGCGGCCTCCAAACCGCTCACCGGGTCACTCGGCGCGACTTATCTCAAAGCGCGCGGCATCACGCGATTGCACAACCTCACTGCATTGCGGTTCCATCCGCGCTGCTACTATCGGCCCAATGGCGACGACGCGCCGGGCACCCCAAGGGCATTTCCTGCACTGATAGCAGCCGTGACCAATTGCGAAGCTCAGCAAACCGGCGCGCACCGGACATGGCTTGATCCGGCAGGCGCCGGCAAGGCTAATGTCGCTACACCGCGCCGGGCAATGGGCAATATTCTTGGAGCTGCGGTCCGTTTTGGTCACTGCCGGGATGTGATGATCGCAGGAGAAGGCATCGAGACGATACTTTCCCTGCGCGAAGCTCTTCCAACCATGCCGATGGCAGCCGCTACCTCGTCGGCCCATCTCGCCGCCATTTTGTTCCCACCAATGCTCCAGCGTCTCTATGTGGCACGCGACCGGGATGCGGCGGGGGACGCGGCGTTCGGCATTCTGACCGACCGAACCCGGGCGGCCGGGATCGAAATTGCCTCGCTCTTGCCTGATCTCGCAGATTTCAACGACGACCTCCGCCAGCATGGCACAAAAGCACTGGCCGAACGGGTTCGCCATCAGTTCCGAGAGCAGGATCAGACGCGCTTCTGTCTGGATTTTGGTTGAGCCGATACGGGGCCAGAGGATGGGGCAGTGGTGGCGTGCATGGGTCTTGCGCCATGACCCGGTCTAGCCCCGCCTTCTTCGAGCGGCGTCCGGGAGACCGGCTGCCGCGAGGCCGCAATGGCAGTCGTGCGGCTATTTTCCGGCGGCGCTTGAAGCATCGCATCAAGCGATGCGACAACTAGCAAGGCCTGCGCCTTTCCATCGCGAACCAAAATAGCCGCCCGCCCACCATCCTGCGCTCACGCTTCGGCCCTTGCCCACCCCAAAAAGCAGTAGTTTTTGGGGTGGCGGGTGCGCCCTCGCGTCTGCCGGTCAGAGGGACGCCCATGAAGGCCGGGCAAGGTGCCCGGTTTGAAGGCTCCAGGGACACGCGCCATGACCATCATGCCCAATGCTGAATCCGAACACGAAGTCTCGCCGACCGCCCATCTCCTCGATGAAATCGCGCTCTACGGCTATCGCCCCTTCTCCGACGAAGCTGACCCGCGGCCACTGCCCGAAGAACGCATTGCCGCGGGCGCCGTCGCCGACATGTTCGACGCTCTCATCGCCACCATGATCGACACTAGGCTCGAACCCGATCTTGAAGAGCTCTGCTGGTCGCTCGCCAATCTGTTCCACCGCGCCGAAGGCCGGATCCAGCGCGAGCTCGACGACAACGAGGACGCCCAGAAGCGCAGCCAGCGCGAGCAGGATGGCTCCGAGGTCAAGTCCGTCGAACTCGAGCGCCTGCTCCACGAAGGCACGGGCTTGATCGAGCGGCGCAATGCGATGGAATTCATGCGCGAAGCTGCTTCCGACCAGTTCGAAGCACATTTTCGCAAGGCCTGGACCCCGCGGAGCGGTTCGCTCATCAATCACCGCGCGCTTACTGCCAGCATGATCGACAGCCGGGACTTCCTCGCTGCCAAGCGCCGCTCAGAGACCGAACCGTTGCTGCCTATGGGCACCCGTATCGCGTTCACGTCCGGCCCTGACTACCAGAACCACAGCCGGATCTGGGCAGTTCTCGACAAGGTGCTCGCCAAATATCCCGACATGGTTCTGTTCCACGGCGGCAACCCCACAGGCGGCGAACACATCGCTTCGCTCTGGGCACGCAATCGCAAGATCACCCATGTCCCGTTCCGGCCAGACTGGGGACGCTTCAAGAAGGCGGCCCCATTTCGTCGCAACGATCAACTGTTGGAAGCGCTGCCCAAGGCCGTGGTCGCCTGTCCAGGCAATGGCATCAATGCCAACCTCGTCGACAAGGCCAGGAAGCTGGGGATTTTCGTGTGGCGCATTGAATGACATCTGTGGACGCCCCTTCGGATGCAAGCGGTAA
>JAHJSJ010000087.1 GCA_018830415.1 Alphaproteobacteria bacterium
CTGGCCGGTCACCATATCGCGCTGAATGTCGCCTATTTCGAGCACGCTGGTGCCTGCCAGCAAGTCGAGTTCTTTGAGGCCCGAAGCGCTGACGATAATGTTGCCGGTTCCATCGGTCTGGCGATTGTGGAGGTCATCCTCGACCGAGGCACTGGCTGGGGTGGTGGTCGCGGGCTGCTGTTCGGCTTGCGCGGTTTCTGCCAGCGCCGGGGTGGCGATGGTGGCCGCGCAGAGAACGGCGGCGAGGGCGAGGTGGGATGAGGCAAGGCGGTTCTTGCGAGTGATCATGGGAGTCCTGTTGCTTTAATGAGATAACGTATCACGCACTTAGCCCGATGCGTTTCGAATGCAAGCGGAAAAGCCGCAAATGCTGATCAACGCATCGCGGCCCTTGCCTGCGGGCTCGTGTTGCCGCAAAGCGCTGCCAGCAACTGGACAGCCACCAAGAGCACCCTGACCCATGCCCACTTCATCCCCACTTTCCGGCCAGCTTGTCACGATTTTCGGCGGCAGCGGCTATATTGGCAATTATGTCGCGCAGAGCCTGCTGGAACGCGGCGCGCGCTTGCGGTTGGCGAGCCGTGCGCCGCACAAGGCGCAAGCTCTCAAGCCGCTCGCCAATCTTGGCCAGCTGCAATTCCTTCCCTGCGACATCACCCGCGAAGACCACGTTGCCGCCGCACTTGATGGGGCGAATTACGTCGTCAATCTGGTCGGTGCGTTTGATGGCGATCTGACCGCGCTGATGGGCGAGGCGCCCGGCACGATCGCGCGGCTGGCGGCGGCGAAGGGCGTGCGCGGGTTTGTGCATATCAGCGCCATCGGCGCCGATGCGGCATCGCCCACCGCCTATGCCAAATCCAAGGCGCTGGGCGAGCAGTGCGTCATAGAGGGCTTCCCGACGGCGACGATCCTGCGGCCCTCGATAGTGTTCGGCCCGGACGATAACTTCCTCAACTTGTTCGGCGGGATGATCGAGATGCTGCCGGTGCTCCCCGTGTTCGGGGCGCAGGCCAAGCTGCAACTGGTCTATGCCGATGATGTGGCCGAAGCGGTGGCGATCGCGCTTGAGCATCCCGAAGCGCACGGCGGGCACACTTATGAACTGGGTGGGCCAGAGCAGCTGTCGATGATGGAAATCCATGAACGGATCGCCGCAGCCCAAGGGCGCAGACGGCATTTTATCGCGGTGCCCGATGGGCTGTCAGCTGCCTTTGCGGCGCTGCCCGGCACCCCGATGAGCCGCGATCAGTGGGCGCTGCTGAAACCCGGCAGCACCGTAGCGAACGGCACGCGCGGCTTTGCCGAGCTTGGGATCGAACCCAGGCCATTGGGCCTGTTCCTCGACAAGTGGATGACGCGGTTCCGCAAGCATGGGCGCTTTGGCCTCAGCAATGACCGCGCCAAGGCGCGCAGCGCGGCGGGCTGACCCATATAAGCATCGGCGGGAGCCGTAATGCTCCCGCCTGCCGTTAGATACGCACAGTCAGAGCGCCGCTGCGTACAGCGTTTTCAGATCGGCATAGGCCTGTTCGGCGGCGGCTTCGGCATAGACCGGGCTGTCCGGCACGGTCCAGCCGTGATCGCCATCATAGACGGTGACTGTTGCGGACACGTCTGCCGCCTTGGCCGCGTCGCCGAATATGACCTTGTCTTGCGGGGCCTTGGCATCATCATTGCGGGCGACCGCGATCAGCAGCTGTGCATCGACCTTGTCCAGCAGCGCGTGCGGGCTCATCGGGTTATCCGCGCGCACCAGCCCGCCGCCGTGGAAACTCGCCGCAGCCTTAATCCGCGCTGGCACCGCCGCCGCGCTCCAGATGGTGAACGGCCCGCCCATGCAATAGCCCTGCGTGCCAATCCCGCGCTCCTGATCGACTCCCTCCTGCTGATCGAGCCAGCCGACCGTGGCGGCGGCATCGCGCATGATCGCTTCGGCATCGAGCTTGCCGCGCCACGGGCCAACTTTCTGAAACCCGCCATTGGTGATGAAATCGGCAAAATCGGTAAATTGCTGGCCGGCAACGTCGCGGTAATAGGGGTTCACTACCAGTACCGCATAGCCTTCACCGGCGAGGCGGCGGGCCATGTTGCGCTTGGCTTCGCGGAGGCCGCCAATATCGGGCCACAGGATCACCGCGGGGTGATTGCCAGCTTCGGGGCGGACGAAAAACCCGTCCATCGTCCCATCAGCGGTATCGAAACCGATCACCCTTTCGGCCAGGCCAGCGGTCGCAGGCTGCGCATTGCTGGCGCTTTCGCCTGATGCGCACGCTGCCAGCGCCGCAGCGCCGCTGAGCGCGCCGAACTGGCGGCGGTTGACAGATTGCTTGGCCCATTCGGCCAGTTTGCTTTCATCGCACATGTTCGTCGTTCTCCTGCTGACCCCTTGCGCCTGTGATAGTCGGGAGCGGTAGGCATGGACAAGCAGAGTTTCACGCGTCAACATACGCAAAAGAAAACGGGGAGAGCAGGATCAATGAACCTTTTACGGTGGACGTGCGGCGCAGCCTTGTTGCTGTCGGCCGGAACCTTGGCGAATTGCAGCCAGATTTTCGATGGCAGCGGGAATGATGGCATTACCAATGCCGCGCTGGTCGGCGCGGACGCGGATAGCGCCAACTGGATCAGCCACGGGCGCACCTATTCCGAACAGCGTTATTCGCCGCTCGATGCAGTCAACCGCGATACGGTGGGCGATCTGGGTCTGACGTGGTTTGCCGATATGGACACCGCGCGCGGGCAGGAGGCGACCCCGCTGGTGATCGACGGCAAGCTGTATCTCACCACCGCGTGGAGCAAGGTGAAGGCGTTTGATGCGGCCACCGGTAAACCGCTGTGGGAATATGATCCCGAGGTTCCCGGCGAAACCGCAGTCAAAGCCTGCTGCGATGTGGTGAACCGCGGGCTGGCGGCGTGGGGCGACAAGCTGTTTCTTGGCACGTTGGATGGCCGTCTGGTCGCGCTTGACCGCGATACTGGCGCGGTGGCGTGGGAAAAGGTCACGGTCGACCAATCCAAAAGCTACACCATCACCGGCGCGCCGCGCGTGATCGATGGCAAGGTGATCATCGGCAATGGCGGGGCGGAGTTTGGCGTGCGCGGCTATGTCGCGGCCTATGATGCGGCGGACGGCGAAGAGCTGTGGCGGTTCTACACTGTTCCAGAGGGCGGCGATCCGAAAGACGCTCCCGCTTACCTGCAAAAGGCAGCTGAAACGTGGAACATGGACGTGCTGGGCGCGTCCGACGCGATTGGCGGCGGCGGGACGGTGTGGGATTCGATGGCCTACGATCCCGAGCTTGATCTGCTCTATATCGGGGTTGGCAATGGCAGCCCGTGGAACCGCGCCTACCGTTCACCCGGCAAGGACGGGACGGGGGAGGGCGATAACCTCTACCTCTCCAGCATCGTCGCGATCCGGCCCAAGACTGGCGAATATGTCTGGCATTACCAGACCACGCCAGGCGAAACTTGGGACTTCACCGCGACGCAGCACATCATGCTCGCCGACATGACGATTGATGGCGCGGTCAGGAAGGTGCTGATGCAGGCACCCAAGAACGGGTTCTTCTATGTGATCGACCGGGAAACCGGCCAGTTCATCAGCGCCAAGCCCTATGTCAGTGTGAACTGGGCTTCGGGCATCGATCCCAAGACGGGCCGCCCGATTGAAAACCCCGAAACCCGCGTCGACAAGACCGGCAAGCCTGCGCTGGTGACGCCGGGCGCGCTGGGCGGGCATAATTGGCACCCGATGGCGTACCATCCGGGCGAAAAGCTCGTCTATATTCCGGCGTTCGAGGCGGCGATGATGTATGCGCCCGAAGCGGACTGGAAGCCCGATACCGCGCGCGGGTTCAATGTCGGTTTCAATCTCGGCGCGGGCGACCTGCCGCCCGATCTGGGCATTCGCAAGCAGGTGGCAGGCACGCTCAAGGGGATGTTGGTGGCGTGGGACCCGGTGGCGCAGAAGGCGCGCTGGACGGTCGAACATCCCGGCCCGTGGAATGGCGGCCTGCTGGCAACCGGCGGCGGGTTGGTGTTTCAGGGCACGGCGGGCAGCGAGTTCAACGCCTATGACGCGGCCACCGGCGACAAGCTATGGAGCTTTGCCGCGCAAACCGGGGTGGTTGCGCCGCCGGTCACCTATACCGTTGATGGCGAACAATATGTCGCCGTGCTGGCAGGCTGGGGCGGGGCTTATGCATTGAGCGTGGATGGCGCGCTGATCGCGGACAAGGCGCCGGTGCGCAATGTCTCGCGCCTCTTGGTGTTCAAACTGGGGGGCAAGGCCAAACTGCCCGCCGAGCCTGAACTCGCCGCGCTCCCGCTCGATCCGCCGCCAAGCAAGGCTTCTCCGCAAGTGATCGCGCTGGGGCAGGCGAAATATGGCCGCTATTGTGCGGTGTGCCATGCGCCGGGCGCGGTTGGATCGACCGTGCTGCCCGATCTGCGCCGCGCCGGATCATTGGAAAGCGCGAGTGCGTGGAACGCGGTGGTCGAAGGCGGGATGCTCAAGGACAACGGCATGGCGAGCTTTGCCGGATCGCTCAGCAAGGACGAGATCGAGGCTATCCGCGCCTATGTGATCCACCGCGCCAACGAGGACAAGGCGATCGAGGGGACAAAGAAGGTCGCGCGGCGGTGACAGTGGTGGGTGATCCCGTCGATATCCACGCGTGGCAACGCCGTCCGGATGGGATCACCACTTCGGGCAAGCTTGACCCGGGCGATCCGGTGCGTCTGGCGGGTATCGGCGTGCGCCATGTAGTGAACCTCGCGTTCGACGATCATCCTGAGGCACTCAGCGATGAAGCCGCGCTGCTGGCTGCGCAGGGTATCGCCTACACCCACATCCCGGTGCCGTTCGACGCACCGACGCGGCATCATGTGGCAATGTTGCAAGAAGCGCTGGCAACGCATCGCGGCCCGCATCATGTTCACTGCATCGCGAATTACCGGGTCACGGCGTTTTTCTATCTGATCGACCGCGCGGCGGGCGTACCTGAAGGTGAGGCGCTGGCGCGGATGGCGGCGGTCTGGAACCCGCTGGAAAGCGACGATCCCCGCGTTGCGGTGTGGCGTGAATTACTCATCCAGCCGCTGAACACCCCTAACCCCTGAACACCACCGTGCGTGTGCCGTTCATCAGCACCCGTTCCTGCGCAAACAGGCGCACCGCTTCGGCCAGCACGCGGCGTTCGATGTCGCGGCCCTTGCGCACCAGATCGGCAGGGGCATCGGCATGGGTGATGCGCTCGACATCCTGATGGATGATCGGGCCTTCATCCAAGTCGGCGGTGACGAAATGCGCTGTCGCACCGATAATCTTGACCCCGCGTTCGTGCGCCTGATGGTAAGGCCGCGCGCCCTTGAAGCCGGGCAGGAAGCTGTGGTGGATATTGATGCAGCGCCCCGCGAAATGCGCTGATTGTTCGTCTGAAAACACCTGCATGTAACGCGCCAACACGATCAGCTCCGCATCGGTTTCCGCCGCCAATGCGCGGAATTGCACCTCGGCTTGCGGCTTGGTTTCGGGCGTCACCGGGATATGGTGGAACGGGATCTCGCCAATATCCACCCGGATAGCGGTTTCGCGCGGGTGGTTGGAGACAACCGCCACCGGATCAATCGGGAGCTCGCCGGTGCGCCAGCGATAGAGCAGATCGACCAGACAGTGATCGAACTTGCTGACCAGGATGATGGTGCGGCGCGGGCGGTCTTCGCGCGCCATTTTCCATTCAAACGCATATTCGACCGCCAGCGCAGCAAAGTCGGCGCGCAACCCCTCGGCGGTCGAGCCGTCGGGATCGAACACCACGCGCATGAAGAACCAGTCGGTTCCCCCCGCTTCAGCCCGGTCATTGAACTGCTGCGCGTCAAGGATGTTGCAATTGCGCTCGAACAGAAAGCCGGTGACCCGCGCGGTGATGCCGGGCCGGTCAGCGCAGGCGAGCGTAAGGATCATCGGTGCAGCCATCTTACTTGGCGAGCGCTGCCTCGCACTGCGCCATCAGTTCGGCGATGATGTCGGCGGCAGGTTCTTCGCACTTCACCATGCCGACCGATTGCCCGGCCATCACGCTGCCATTTTCGACATCGCCGTCGATCACCGCGCGGCGCAGGGCGCCTGCCCAGAAATGTTCGATCTGCAATTGCGCTTCACCCATGTCGACCGTGCCCGCATCGAGCAGGGCGGCGACTTCGCGCTGTTTGGCGGTGAATTCCTCGGTGCCCTTGTTTTTCAAGGCGCGCACCGGGATTACCGGCAGGCGCGGATCGACTTGCACGGATGCAACCGCCTCGCGGGCGCTGGCGCGGAAGAACGCTTTCTTGAAATCAGGGTGGGCGATGCTTTCGGTCGCGCAGGCGAAGCGGGTGCCAAGCTGCACGCCTGCCGCGCCCATTTCCAGATAGCTGGCAATCGCCTCGCCCCGGCCAATCCCGCCTGCGACGAAGATCAGGTGATCGGCGGCCAATTCGGGCAGGATTTCCTGCGCCAGCACAGACGTGGAGACCGGGCCGATATGGCCGCCTGCTTCCATCCCCTCGATCACCAGCGCGTCCGCACCGGACCGCAGCAGCTTTTTCGCCAGCGCCAGCGTGGGGGCGAAACAGATGACCTTGGTGTCGCCACCTTCCTTGATTGCTTCGACCGAACCCTTGGGCGGGATGCCGCCTGCCAGAACCACGTGGGTGACACCATGTTTGCGGCATACTGCGATCAGATCGAACAGCGCGGGGTGCATGGTGATCAGGTTGACACCAAACGGCTTCGACGTCAGCGCCTTGGTCGCCGCAATCTCGGCGTCGAGCAGTTCGGGCGTCATCGCCCCGCAGGCGATCACGCCGAACCCGCCCGCGTTGCTGATCGCGGCAACGAGGTTGCGTTCCGACACCCAGCTCATCGCGCCGCACAGGATCGCGGTGTCGCAGCCGAGGAAATCAGTGCCGCGCTGCATCAGGGCAGCGGTGTTGGGATATTTGGTCATGGCGCGGCGCTTAGTCTGCCTTGGGCGAATAGACAATCCGCACGGCGTCGGCGGCCTGTTTGGCGAGGGACACGGCGTCCACGGCTGTGTCAGCACGGGCGAGCGCCACGCCCATGCGGCGATAGGGGCGCGTGACGGGCTTGCCGAAGATGCGCACATCGACCTCTGGCGAAAGAGCAAGCGCATCGGCCAGACCTTCGAACGCGAAGTCGTCGCTGTCGCGGTCGGCGAGGATCACGGCTGACGCGGCGGGCCGGGAGGTGATGCTGCCGGGCGTCGGCAGGCCCAGGATCGCGCGGGCGTGGAGGTCGAATTCGTTCAGGTCTTGGCTGGCCAGCGTCACCATGCCGGTATCATGCGGGCGGGGTGAAAGCTCGGAGAAGATCACGTCTTCTCCCTTCACAAAGAATTCGACACCATACAGCCCCCAGCCGCGCCCACCGCCTTGCAGCGCCATGACGACCGTGGCGGCCATATCCTGCGCCTTGGCAAGCGCGGCGGGAGACATCGCGGCGGGCTGCCAGCTTTCGCGGTAATCGCCGCGTTCCTGGCGGTGACCGATCGGCGGGCAGAACGAGATGCCGTTCTTATGGCGCACGGTCAGCAAGGTGATTTCATAATCAAACGCAATGAATTGTTCGCAGATCACCCGCGCCCTATCGCCGCGCATATTGGCGACGGCGTAGTCCCACGCGGCTTCGAGCGCCTCAGCGTTTTCGACCTTGCTTTGGCCCTTGCCCGAAGAGGACATGACCGGCTTCATCACCAACGGATAGCCGATGCGGTCAGCCACAGCGCGCGTTTCGGTAAAGCTTTCCGCATAGCCATATTGCGAGGTGACGAGGCCCAGCCCGCCTGCCGCCAGATCGCGGATCGCATCGCGGTTCATGGTCAGTTGCGCCGCGCGCGCGGATGGTACGATGGTGAAGCTCTCTGCCTCCAGATCGGCGAGGACTTCGGTGCGGATTGCCTCGATTTCGGGGACGATCAGGTCGGGGCGGTGTTTCCCGACCGCCGCTCGCAAGGCGGCACCATCGAGCATGGAGAACACCTCGCGCCCATCCGCCATTTGCATCGCGGGGGCGTTGTCATAGCTGTCACAGGCGATCACCCTCGCGCCGAGACGCTTGGCGGCAATCACGAATTCGCGGCCCAGTTCGCCCGAACCGAGCAGCAGGATGGTGGCAATGTGGCTCATCAAAGCGGTTTAACCGCCCGCGAGCCCAAGTCCAGAGGCGCGATTATGCCGCGCGGCGATGCGCCGCCATGGCAACCTGCCGTCCGCCTCCGGCGCGCGCCAGGACCAGACCCAGTTCCGCCTCACGCAAAGTCCAGTCGACCGTGCATTCGACCCGCGCCAGCCCTGCACTTGCAGTCAATTGCGGCGCTTTGGCCGATGCAGCGGCCGCCAGCGCCGAGAAGGTCTGCACCACATCTTCGACCCATTCGCGTGCATGGCGCGATTTCATGTCAGGCAGAAGCACGCCGAACCGCTCGCCATCAAGCTGTGCTATTTCATGCCCCGGCAGCGCCATTGTTTCGAGGAACCGGGCAAACCCCCACAGCACTTCATCGGCGGTGCGTTGGCCGTAACGCAGTAGCAGCGCACGCATTCCGTCAACCGCCAACACTGTGATCATCTGCCCGCCTCCGCCTGCCAGATGCCGCCGCAGGCTGGCACAGAACGCCTGCCGATTGGTGAGGCCGGTCAGCGGATCGGTTACTGTGCGGGTGTGCAATTCGCCTTCAAGGCTGCGCAATTGCTGCACCGATCGCATCAGGCACAGCGCGCCTTCGACAGCGCCGGAATCATCGAGCACTGGCCTGAGGCTGAGCGCATACCAGCGCTGGCAATCCGCCTCGCGGCAGGTATCGCGATCAGGGCAGGTGATCACCGGGAACTCGACCCACCCTCCATGCGCTTGTCCGGTGAGCCCGGCAACGACGTGTTCGCTCAGAAACGAGGCGTGATCGCGCTCGGCCAGGTCCGTGATATGCGGGAGCAGCAGCGCAGCAGAAAAATCAAAGCCAAGATCAGCCATGTTGGTAGAGGCGTGGAGGATGAACCCGTGCCGGTCCAGCCTGATAACAATGTCGCTTGAGGTTTCGTCCAGCAGGCCGTGCAACACGCGGCCTTCCACATCGCTCAAACCGAATTTCATGTCAAAAATGCCCCACAGTCCAAACTCAAGCTCACAACTGTCTTGCGAAAAGTAAGTTTGTTAGTCGGATTATAGCAATTGAAAGCAGCAAATCCCCTGTCGCTGCCATAATTGGCAATAATTTTGTTAGTTATATAAATATAACTGACTAAAAAACGAATCATTCACAGGTTTCGTTTACCATGTTTTTCAGTTGAGCCAGCGATTCATGTCGCTTTGTCGTGTTCATGATGATTTTTGGCGGTGAGCTGAGTTGACGCTGTTATAGGTCAATCATGATCCGCACCGATCTGACTGTGGTGCGGCAGACCTCCGCGATACGGGTGCGGCAGTCCTCGATCACCGCGCTTGCGTTTCCGGGCGAGGCGGGCGTTTCGGCCAGCGTTTCAGGCGGCACACCCAATGTTGCCGCGATGGCATCCAGCCGTTCGGGCAGAGGGCGGGCCTTGCCCTTTTCCCACGCCCAGACCGTCGGCTTGCTCACCCCCAGCACCGCAGCGACATCGGACAGCGTCAGCCCCGCCTCGCGTCGCAAACGGTTTAATCGCGGGCCGAGCGCGTCGCCGTGGCCAATCGCCAGCCCCGCCGAACGGCTTTGCGTCGCAGCGGATTCGGGCGCAAACCCTTGCAATTGCGCCGCAGCCAGCGCCGCTGGGCCAAGCGGCTGTTCAAACGTGCAGCCAAATAAACGCTCGCTGCGCCACACGACCACCGCCATGACCGCCCCGGCTTCGGGCAGGTCGAGCGTGAGCCGTTCGCCCTGCGTCAGATCCAGCCCGGTTTCGAGCAGCAGTCCGGTGGCCGAGATATTGTGGATCGTAACATTGGCTTCGCCTGCCCCCGGCACAAAACCGCTAGTTTCCAGCCGCAACTCACGCCGGGGAGCGGCGCGCTGGGGGTCGCCGGACTTGGATGGATCGAGGTGGGCCTTGATGGCCATAATACGCGCCTTTCGCTCTCGGGGGAGAGCGGGCACAGTCCGTCCCGAAAAGTAAAAGCTGCGTTACCGGAAATGGTTAATTCAGACGGGGCGGCCCGGCTGTCAGCTAACTGCATCCAGCCCATAGGCAGTGTGCAGAACGCGCACGGCCAGTTCAGTCTCGTCCTCGTCGATCATCACGCTGACCTTGATCTCGCTGGTCGAGATTGCCTGGATGTTGATACCCCGGTCGGACAGTGAGCGGAACATCGTGCTGGCAACGCCCGCATGGCTTTTCATGCCGACGCCCACGACGCTGATCTTGGCGATCTTGCTGTCGGTGATGATGCGGTTGAAGCCGATTGCGTCGCGGCGATCCTCCAGCAGCGCCTGCGCGCGGGCCAGATCGGATTGCGGCACGGTAAAGGTCACGTCGGTCTCACCCTTGTCGCGGCCGACGTTCTGGATGATCATATCGACGTTGATGCTGGCCGCCGCCAGCGGTTCAAAGATATTCGCCACCGCGCCGGGCCGGTCGGGCACGCGGGTCAGGATGACCTTGGCTTCGTTCTTGTCATGCGCAATGCCGGTTACAAGCTGGCGTTCCATCAGGCCGTTCTCCACCAATTCATCCATTTCTGCGTCCGAGACGATCATCGTGCCCGGCAGATCATCGGCTGGCAGCGCACCTTCGCCGATAAAGCTCGACAATACCTGCACCCGCACGCCTTCTTTCATCGCCAGCCCGACGCTGCGGGTCTGGAGCACCTTGGCACCGACCGACGCGAGTTCGAGCATTTCCTCGTATGTCACCGCCTTCTGCTTGCGCGCCTTGGCGACGATGCGCGGATCGGTGGTATAAACCCCGTCCACGTCGGTGTAGATATCACAGCGATCCGCCTTGATTGCGGCGGCGACAGCGACGGCGGAGGTATCCGATCCGCCGCGGCCCAAAGTTGTCACCCGGCCATCTTCCGACACGCCCTGAAAGCCGGGGATCACCGCAATTTCGCCCGCTTCCATCGCGGCAATCAGGCCGGGGGCGTCGATCGAATCGATCCGTGCTTTGGCATGGGCTTCGATGGTCTGGATCGGCAATTGCCAGCCGAGCCAGCTGCGTGCCTTGCAGCCTAGGGCTTGCAGGGTCAGTGCCAGCAGCCCGCTAGTCACCTGCTCGCCGCTGGCGACCACCACGTCATATTCTGCCGGATCATATAGCGGGTTGGCTTCGCGGCAAAAGTTCACCAGCCGATCGGTTTCGCCCGCCATCGCGCTAACCACCACTGCGACAGAATCGCGCGTGCCGTCGGGCTTAGGGGCCGCCTGCGCGCGCACGATATTCGCGACCCGGCGGATCCGCTCGGTCCCGGCCATCGACGTGCCACCAAATTTCATCACGATGCGGGCCAAAAGGAAGCTCCTGCTGGTGAGTGTTCGCGGGCGCTGTTAAGGGGCGTTTATGGGAAACGCAAACGTATCGAATGTAACTATCCGTCCTGAGGAAGCCGATTTCTTTGCCGGGCTGGCGCGCGATTGGTGGAACCCCAAGGGGGCAATGGCGAGTCTGCATCAAGTAAACCCGGTGCGGATGGCGTTTATCAGGGACGCAATCGATGCGCATTGGCCCGGTGCGGCGAAACTGGCGAAGCCGCTGGCGGGTAAAGGTGCGCTCGATATCGGCTGCGGCGCGGGTTTGGTGTGCGAGCCGCTCGCCCGACTAGGCGCGGCGGTGACAGGCGTGGACGCGGCGGCGGAAAATGTTGCGGCGGCTGCGGCCCATGCCGAGGCCGTCGGGCTGGATATCCGTTACATGGCGGGTGAGGTGGCGGGGCTGGACATCGGCACCTTCGATTTGGTCGCCTGCGTCGAGGTGATCGAACACGTCGCGGACAAGCCCGCCTTCCTGCGCGATGTCGCAGCGCGGCTGGCGCCAGATGGCCTGCTCGTGATGTCCACCCCCAACCGCACGGCGGCCTCGCGCGTGCTGCTGGTCGGTGCGGCGGAGGCGGTGGGCTATGTGCCGAAGGGCACTCACCATTGGGAAGATTTCATCACCCCGGACGAGTTCGAGGCGCTGCTGGCGGACGCGGGGCTGTCTGTGACGGCACAGCGCGGGATCGCATGGCGTCCGGGCAAGGGGCTGCATCTGTCGGATGATATGGCGCTGAATTATATTCTGAGCGCCCGGCGGGCCTAATCTTCGTCGTCACCCCGGCGCAGGCCGGGGTCCATGGCGGCTGGGTGCGGCGCGTGAGGCTCTGGGTCCCGGCCTGCGACGGGATGACGATTAATTGGAAGGGCAGTTCCGCCCCTTCAGCGGCCCATCGGCGAACACCCCTGCCACACCTGCTTTCTTGAGCAACTGGGCCAGCTGCACATCGCCGCAGCCCTTGCCCTTGGGGTCATCGCCCGTCCGTAACATCGGCGGCAGAAACTCGTTCTCGGGACGCACTGTCCACGCGTGCACCCCCAGCCCCGCCGCCTTGGCGTCGGCAACCAGCGATGTCGGCGCGCCCTCTGGCGTCAGCACCAGCCCGATATGCGCGCCAATCGCATCGGCATATTTCGCGATTTCGGCCAGCCCCGTCGGCGTCACCATTTCAGCGTACCGCATGGCAGCCTCATCCGCCGGGCCGCCGATGGGCGCCACTAGCTGCACCAGCTTGAAGTCTTCCCGCTTGTCGAGCCGCTGGAGCGGGCCGAGTTCAAAGCTTTGGATGAACACTGGATCGGCGGGCGTAATGCCCAGCTTGCGCAGTTCGCGCAGCAGCAAATCGACCATGTCGATCCCTGCGTCCTGCAACAGGAATTCCGGGTGCTTGATTTCAGGATAGAGGCCGATACGCTTACCCGTGGCCGCCTCCTTGGCGCGCACCAGCTTCACGATCTCCGCGAAGGTCGGCACCTGATACAGCCCGTCGTAACGCGCGTTGGCGGGCCGCAGTGACGGGATGCGTTCCTTCGCGCGCAGGGTGCGCAGTTCGGCCAGCGTGAAGTCTTCGGCGAACCAGCCTGCGACCTTTTGCCCATCAATGGTCTTGTCGCGGCGGCGGTCTTCGAATTCCTCGCGGCTGGCGATATCGGTGGTGCCCGACAATTCGTTTTCGTGGCGCGAAACCAGCACCAGATCCTTCGTGACGACCAGATCGGGCTCGATATAATCCGCGCCCTGATTGATTGCCAATTCGTAAGCGGCGAGCGTATGCTCGGGCCGCTCGGCACTCGCACCGCGGTGGGCGATGACGAGTATATCCTCAGCAGCAGCAGCCACCGGGGCCAGCGTCATCAGCGCGATCAAAACAAGGCTGCGGACCATTCTTCCTCCCTGAATCCGACCAGAATACCGCCGGGATATTCGACGATTGGCCGCTTGATGATGCTTGGTTGCTGAACGAGCAA
>JAHJSJ010000088.1 GCA_018830415.1 Alphaproteobacteria bacterium
AGGCGCACCGCATTGTGTTCGCCAATGAAAAGGGCGGCACGGGCAAATCAACCACGGCGGTGCACGCCGCGGTGGCGCTGTCCTATCTGGGCGCGCGGGTGGCCGCGATTGATCTCGATCCACGCCAGCGCACCATGCACCGCTATATCGAAAACCGGCTGGCCACGCTGGAAAAACGCGGATTGACGCTGCCGACCCCGGCTTGCGAGGTGTTCCGCGGACAAAATACCGGCGATCTGCTGGCCATGATCCGGCAATTGGAGGCGAGCTGCGACTTTCTCATCATCGACAATCCGGGCCGCGATGATGCCTATGCCCGGATCGCGGTGGAAAACGCCGACACGCTGGTCACGCCGATGAACGACAGCTTTGTTGATTTCGATCTGATCGGGCAAGTCGATGCCGAGACGTTCAAGGTGAAGAAGCTGTCGTTCTTTGCCGAACTGATCTGGGAAGCGCGGATGAAGCGCAGCCGCATGACAATCGAACAGCAGCGCCCGGAAATGGACTGGATCGTGGTGAGGAACCGCACCGGCCATGTCGAGGCGCGCAACCAGGCGCGTCTGCACAAGGCGTTGACCGAAATGGCCAAGCGGGTGGGGTTCCGGGTGACGCAGGGGCTGTCCGAACGCGTGATCTATCGCGAGCTGTTCCCATCGGGCCTGACCTTGCTCGACAAGGGCCATCTGGGCGAGCTGGGCACCAGCCATCTGGTCGCCCGGCAGGAATTGCGTTCGCTGGTCAAGGCGCTGAACCTGCCCGATTTCGCGCGCGCGCAGAGCGAGCTGGAGCTGGCCTGATGCTGCTGAAGGCGTTCATTGTCGCTATCGCGCTCAGCGTCGTTTGCCGCTGGGCGCTGGGGCGCTGGCCGTGGGACTATCTGCGCGGAGAAACCACCCGCAGGGCGGCGCTGCGGCGCGCCCGCGGCCTGCTGGGGGTGGACGCCGGGGCGAGCCGCGAAGAGGTGATCGCCGCGCACCGCCGTTTGACCGCGCTGGTGCATCCCGACCGGGGCGGCACCACTGCGGCGATGCAGGAAGCCAACGCCGCGCGCGATCTGCTGCTGGCCGAACTGCCCCTTCCGGGCCGCGACGAAGGCAGCTGATCCACTCGCGCAGACCATCGCAGGATTGACACATTTACCGTCCAGTCGCAGGCCAGACTGACGGAGCAATCAAGGGGCAACCTTCTCATGCAGCACCATTTTCACCCCACCATGCTGCGCGAATACGACATTCGCGGGATCATCGGTGAAACGCTGGGCGCGGATGATGCGCGCGCGATTGGGCGGGCGTTTGGCACCATGCTGCGCGCAGAAGGCGGCAATACTGTCGCGGTGGGGTATGATGGCCGGGTCAGCTCGCCGATGCTCGAACATGCGCTGGTCGAAGGGCTGACGGCGAGCGGGTGTGATGTGGTGCGGATCGGGCTGAGCGCGACCCCGATGCTGTATTATGCCGAAGCCTCAGCCGAACAGGTGGATGGCGGCATTCAGATAACTGGCAGCCACAATCCCCCCAATTATAATGGCTTCAAGATGGTATTTCTTGGCCGGCCGTTCTTCGGCGCCGACATCCAGAAGCTTGGGCAACTGGCCGCCAGCGGCGCGTTCGCCAGTGGCGCGGGCAGCGTCATCACGCGCGACATCATGGGCGAGTATGTCGAGCGCCTGCTCGAAGGACTGGCCGGGATTGATCCCGAGGCGCTTCAAGGTCTCAGGGTCGGCTGGGATGCCGGGAACGGCGCCGCTGGCCCCGCGCTTGAAGCGCTGGCGGCCCGGCTGCCGGGGGAACACCACCTGTTGTTTACCGAAGTCGACGGACATTTTCCCAATCACCATCCTGATCCGACTGTGGAGGCGAACCTTGCCGATTTGCGCGCGCTCGTCGCGGACAAGAACCTCGATTTCGGAGTAGCTTTTGACGGCGATGGCGACCGAATTGGCGCGATCGACGGCACGGGCCGGGTGATCTGGGGCGATCAGCTGTTGATGATCTATGCCGAAGACCTGCTCAAAACCCGTCCGAATGCGACCATTATCGCCGATGTGAAGGCCAGCCGCGCGTTGTTTGACCGGGTGGCGCAGCTCGGCGGAGAGCCGCTGATGTGGAAAACCGGCCACTCGCTGATTAAGTCCAAAATGAAGGAAACTGGTGCGCCGCTGGCCGGCGAGATGAGCGGGCACGTGTTTTTTGCCGATGATTATTATGGCTATGATGATGCGCTGTATGCCGGGGTGCGCTTGCTGGCGGCTTCGGCGCGGCTGGGCAAATCGGTGACCGAATTGCGCGGCGCGATCCCGCCCATGCTCAACACCCCTGAAATGCGGTTTCAGGTCGATGAAGCGCGCAAATTCGCCGCGATGGCCGAGATTACCGAACGGCTGACGACCAATCCGGGGCCGGGGGTGGAAAGCGTCAACGCCACCGATGGCGTGCGGGTCAACACGGCGGATGGCTGGTGGCTGCTGCGCGCATCGAACACGCAGGATGTGCTGGTGGCGCGCGCCGAAAGCGATAGCGAAGCGGGCCTTGCGCGCCTGCTCGCGCTGATCGATGAACAACTGGCGTTATCAGGGCTGGAACGCGGCGAAAGCGTGGGGCATTAGGACAAAGAAGTGAGGTTGTGCAGCAGGCAACACGGCTGAGGCACCGGCGAAGCGGGTATCATTTGTATACCTTTCAGCCAGTTGCGCCCGACAATAGCTTGACTCTCGATCAGGCTCCTGATCGATTGCAAAAGTCACATCTAGAGAGGAGCATTTATGGACAAATTTTCGTTGGGCGATCTTTTCCAATTCGAAAAGATGGTCGCGCCGGTGGTATTGAAAATCGTCTATTGGCTGGGTCTGGTCGGCATCGGCATTTACCTGCTTATCGCTATTGCCGGCGGAGTTACAATGTTAAATCGGAACGCAGCAATCGGCCTCGGAACCATCCTACTGGCACTTGTCGGAGCGGTATTCGGTGTGCTGCTCTGGCGAATCCTGATCGAAGTCTACATGATTCTGTTCGGCATCCATGAACGCCTTGGCGAAGTGCGTGACATGATGAGGTCCGAAAAGGAACCTCCTGCCAACTGAAATCAGGCCCCGGCAGTACCGTCTTCGGGGCGTCGCACCATGGTGACGCGGCTACCGGGTTTCGCTAGTTCCCAAGGGTGGTGACCAATACCCCCATCCCGCCAGAAATCGCCGCGTGGTTTGCCCAGCGCGGCTGGCGCGTTCGGCGGCATCAGCGCGAGATGCTGGAAAAGGCCCGCGCGGGGCGCGATGCGCTGCTGGTGGCCGATACCGGCGCGGGCAAGACGCTTGCCGGGTTTCTGCTGACTTTGTGCGACTTTGCCCCCTCTGCAGGCGCGGTGTCAGGCGATGGCCTCCACACGCTCTACGTCTCACCGCTGAAGGCCTTGGCGCAGGATGTGAAGCGCAATCTGCTCACGCCCATCGAGGAAATCGGCCTGCCAATCCGGGTTGAAACCCGCAGCGGCGATACCCCATCGAACCGCAAGAAGCGCCAGCGCGAACGCCCGCCGCACGTGTTGCTGACCACGCCCGAAAGCCTGTCGCTGCTGCTGTCTTATCCCGAAAGCGCCGATCTGTTCGCGGGGCTGCGGCGGATCGTGATCGACGAGGTCCACGCCTTTGCCACCGACAAGCGCGGCGATCTGTTGGCGCTCAGCCTTGCGCGATTGCACGCGCTCGCCCCGCAGGCGCAGCGCGCAGCGCTTTCGGCAACGCTGGCCAACCCGCGCGCCTTTCAGGAATGGCTCGCCCTCCAGTCGGCGGACGCGGAGGGCGAGATCGCAGCGGCTGATCTGGTGTTGGGCGAGGATGGCGCTGCGCCAGAGGTGGAAATCCTGCTCCCCGTCGAAGAGCGTGTGCCATGGGGCGGGCACGCCGGGCGCTGGGCGGTGCCGCAGCTTTACGACGCCATAAAGGCCAATCGCACGACGCTGGTGTTCACCAATACGCGGTTCCTCGCAGAGTTCATCTTCCAGTGCTTGTGGGAGGAGAACGCCGATCACCTGCCCATCGGCATCCACCACGGCAGCCTGTCCACCGAGGCGCGCCGCAAGGTTGAAGAGGCGATGGCGCTTGGGCAATTGCGCGCGCTGGTGTGCACCGCCAGCCTCGATCTGGGGATCGACTGGGGCGATATTGATCTGGTGGTGCAAATGGGCGCCCCCAAGGGTTCATCGCGCCTGCTCCAGCGGATCGGGCGCGCGGGCCACCGGCTCGATACGCCCAGCCGCGCGGTGCTGGTGCCGGGCAACCGCTTTGAATTTCTTGAAGCGATGGCGGCCAAAGACGCGGTCGATCAGGGGCAGCGCGATGGCGCAGCATTCCGCCCCGGCGGGCTAGACGTGCTCGCCCAGCACATCATGACTTGTGCCTGCGCGGGGCCGTTCGATGAGGGCGCGTTGCTGGCTGAGGTTCGCTCTGCCCTCGCCTATAGCTGGCTGGATGAGGCGACGTTTCAGCGTGTGCTGCAATTCGTTTCGAACGGCGGCTATGCGCTCAAAGCCTATGACCGGTTCCAGCGGATTGTGCGCGACAAATCGGGCGTGTGGCGGCTTGCCCACCCCAATCAGGCGCAGCGCCACCGGATGAATGCCGGGATCATCGTCGATTCCGAAATGCTCACGGTGCGCTTCAAGAACGGGCGCAGCCTGGGCAAGGTCGAGGAGCGCTTTGCCGCGCAGCTTTCCCCCGGCGACACCTTCTTCTTTGCGGGGATGAGCCTTGCGGTGGAGAGCCTCAAGGACATGAACGTGGTGGTGCGCGCAGCCAAGAAATCCGCCACCATCCCGTCCTATGGCGGGCTGCGTCTGCCGCTCAC
>JAHJSJ010000089.1 GCA_018830415.1 Alphaproteobacteria bacterium
CCACCACCACCGGGATCAGCGCGGTGATCGACGCCAGTGGCATCGTGCGCGGTGCGATTGGGCCGGGCAAGGCCGACACGCTCGAAGGCCTAGTCCCCACCGCCCTTCCGCCGACGCCGTTCGCGCGCGCTGGGCACTGGCTGACGCTGGGCTGGGCGCTGTTCCTGCTGCTGCTGGGGCTGGGGATGCCAAGATTACTTGCGCTCATCCATCGGCGCGGCTAGGGCGAGCAGGCAAGCAGGCGGACATAAAGGTTTCCTTATATCTGCATAAGGGCCTTGACCCGGCCAGACACCGCACTTTCAATCCCTCGGAGGATCCATGCGCACCGAATATCTGTTCACCTCTGAAAGCGTCTCCGAAGGCCACCCGGACAAGGTTTCCGACCAGATTTCCGACGGAATCGTCGATCTGCTGCTGTCGAAAGACCCCGAAGCACGCGTCGCCTGCGAAACGCTGACCACCACGCAATGCGTCGTTCTCGCAGGGGAAATCCGCTGCAAGGGCGTGTTTGAAAACGGCGATTGGGTGCCGGGTGCCAAGGAGGAAATTGAGGCTACCGTGCGCGCCACGGTCAAGCGCATCGGTTACGAACAGGATGGCTTCCACTGGGAAAATTTCCGGTTCGAAAACAAGCTGCACGGCCAGTCGGCACATATCGCGCAAGGCGTGGATGCGGGCGACAACAAGGATGAAGGCGCGGGCGATCAGGGGATCATGTTCGGTTATGCAACCGATGAAACCCCCGATCTGATGCCCGCCACGCTGTATTACAGCCACAAGATTCTGGAACGCATGGCGGCTGACCGCCATTCGGGCGCGGCCCCGTTTCTTGAACCCGACGCCAAAAGCCAGGTGACGCTGCGCTATGAAGAATCGCTTCCCGTGGCGGCGACGGCGGTGGTGGTGTCGACCCAGCACAAGCCGGGCTATTGCCTGACCGGGGACAATGCCGACCCGGCGAAATATCGCGAGCTGGAAAGCTATATAAAGCGCATCATTGCGGAAATCATCCCGCCGGTGCTGCTGCGCGAAACGGTCTATTACATCAACCCGACCGGCGCGTTTGAAATCGGCGGGCCGGATGGTGACGCAGGCCTGACCGGACGCAAGATCATCGTTGATACCTATGGCGGCGCGGCCCCGCATGGCGGCGGCGCGTTCAGCGGCAAAGACCCGACCAAGGTTGATCGCAGCGCGGCCTACATCACGCGCTATCTTGCCAAGAACGTCGTGGCGGCGGGCCTTGCCACGCGCTGCACTATCCAGATCGCCTATGCCATCGGCGTTTCGCAGCCATTGTCGCTCTATGTCGATACGCATGAAACCGGCACTGTGGGCGATGAAAAGATCGAAGCGGCGCTGCTGAGCATTGCCAAGTTGGGAGGGCTGACCCCGCGCAGCATCCGCACCCATCTGGGCCTCAATAAACCGATCTATCAGCGCGCAGCCGCCTATGGCCATTTCGGGCGCAAGGCCGAAGGCGATTTCTTCCCGTGGGAGCGGCTGGATCTGGTCAATGATCTGAAGGCAGCGCTGGCCTGATTTTTCGGGTAGGGCGCAACCGATGGTGACGCCCGCCCCACCCCCTGCTTGCCCGCCCGCTGAACGTATCCTTGCGCTTGATGCGCTGCGCGGGATTGCGGTGATCGGGATCGTGTGGATGAATGTCCTCGCCTTCGCGCTGCCGGGGCCGGCCTATTACAATCCGCTGTCCTACGGCGCGGCCAGCCCGGTCGATTACTGGGTGTGGCTGGTCAGCTTTGTGTTCATCGAGGACAAGTTCCGCGCGCTATTCGCGATGCTGTTTGGCGTGGGTTGCCTGATCCTGCTGGAAAAGGGCGGGGCCAGCGACGCGGGGCGTATGTGGCGAGCGCATTACGCCCGCATGGCGGTGCTGTTTGCGATCGGGTTGATCCACGCGACGCTGCTGGCGAGCAATGATGTGCTGCGCGCCTATGCGATCGCGGGGCTTGCGCTGCCGTTGTTGGCCGGATTGTCGGCGCGCGCGCTGGTGGCGGTCGCGCTCGGTCTGCTTACGGTGCACCTTGCCCTGGGCTTGACC
>JAHJSJ010000090.1 GCA_018830415.1 Alphaproteobacteria bacterium
ATGGCCGGAAAGCGCTCTAACTGGGCGCCGATCTAACGGCGCATAATCAAAATGCCTCCTGTTGCGCATTATGATGGCCAATTTGCCTCGACCGAAGCAAGCGTGGGCTAATCAAGCCGCGCGCTACTTCCGGTGTTTCTGCCTCACTATAGCAGCGCAGCTCCGGAGCATTCCCTGAGGCGCGCAGGTGGATGACCCGATCGTTGGCAAAGGTCATGCGAACCCCGTCGGTCAGATCGATGTTTATCAGAGGCGCTTCCGCGAACGGGGCGAATGCGCCTGTAAGACGGGCTTGTTGACCCTCAACCTGAAGAAGTGCCGCCATTAGAGCGTCACGCCGTGCTGGCAGGAAATCGGGCAGACGATCGCTATCCGTAAAGCGCTTCGGCAAGGCGCTGACCAGCTGGCTCAAAGAGCCCCCTGCGCTCGCTACCAGCGCCGCAATAATCGGCAAGACAGCATCGCGCGTCGGGAGCGCCGGGAGTTGACCCGCCTCAAGCGAAACGGCGTCGGCCAAAAGAAAGCCCCCGTTAGCCTCAAAGCCGCAAATCTTCTGTTCGCCTTCGGCCTTGGCTTCGTTCATTTTCTTGATCACGTGGGGGGAGCCTATCCTGGTGCGTTCGACTTTTACGAAAGCACCGCAGCGTTCGGCCACGCTGTTGCTGGAAACAGGGGTAACCACCATCCGCATACCAAGTTCGCGCGCGCAGATGACGCCCAACACATCGCCGCGCAGCCACTCCCCATGCTCGTCCGACAGTAACGGACGGTCACTGTCACCATCCGTAGAGGCAATGGCATCGAGCCCGTGCTCCACTGCCCACTGCCGAGCAAGGGTGCGGTCTTCCTCGCGCACCGCTTCGGTATCGACCGGGACGAAATGTTCTGATCGACCAAGCGGGACGACGACCGCTCCCAGAGCCGAAAGAATTTCCAAGAGTACGTCGCGTCCGACCGCGGAATGCTGGTAAACGCCGACCCTGCGCCCTGCCAGCGCCCGTGGTCCGAATGCGTTGGCATAGCGCGCGCGATAGGCGGAAATAATGTCAACTGGCCTTGGTAATGACAGAAGGAGCGAGGGTGAACCCGAACTGTCCCATTCGCCGGGATCAAGCCGTTGGCTGAGGATGCCAGGCTCGTCTTCCTTGAGAATCTCGCCTTCGGGGCGGTAAAACTTGATCCCATTGCGATCATCGGGAATGTGGCTGCCAGTCACCATGATCGCCGGGATCTTTTGGGCGAGAGCGTGGAGGGCCAGCGCCGGTGTCGGGACGTAGCCGCAAAAACGAACGATCCCGCCAACACGCACCACGGCAGCGGCGCAGGCAGCAAGGATGCGGGGGGTCGAGGGCCTCAGATCGCCTGCAAGTGCAACCTCGTCACCCGCCCGCCAGACGCCCCCGTCGATAAGATGGCGCAGGAAGCCCTCAGTATAGCCACCGCAGACCTCGTCGGTCATGGCGGTCACCTGCCCGCGAGCGCCGCTCGTGCCGAATGCAACCCCGCTGGTGCGCACCAGGTCTGCAACCGAGATAATCGCATTCATTTTCAGGAATCCTAAGGTATTAAGATAAAATTGAATGGTGTTGGCCAAGGTCACTACGACCCAATCATCCCGTCAGCCGCCGCCGATGGCCTTCGATCCCAGCCAGCGGTCAAGCGTGGATCGCACCCGACCCTGCAATCGCCTGCCAACCACCAGCGCCGAGATGGTCAGGTCGGAATGCGGCACGTCGCCCCTCGCCAGCCGCTCCACCACCACTTCCGCAGGGCATGGCAGGCCGGTCACCGGATCGAAATAGCGCGGGTATAGCAGCAATGCCGCCGCCACCAATTCATCCAGTGTGCGTTTCGCTGTGCGCCGGGGCGGGACTGGCCCCTTGTCGATGGTCAAGCCCCAGCCCGCGTAGAACGGCACGCCATAAACCGTCACTCGCTTGCCCCGCATCAGCGCCTCGAACCCGGCAAGCGAACTGTTGACGTGCAGTTCGTCAACCATCGCGATCAGCGCAGCCATCGGGCTGCTTGTTTCCACACGGTCAGCAAGCGCGGCCATGTCGTGATCGGCGATCAGCCCGCGGCGGTGGCCGGCTAGCACATCGGGATGGGGTTTGTAGATCAGGTAGGCCTCAACCCCGGCTTCGGCCCGCGCCCGGCGCAGCAATTCAAGGTTTGAAGGCAGCGCCCCACCGCTCATCACCGCGCGATCATCCTCAACCTGGCCCGGCACCAGAATGTGGCGGCGATCCCCGCCGGGGCGCGGCAGGGGCGCAGTGGCACCCGTTTCATACTTGGACAACCCGCCCGCGACGATCGCTTCGCGCAGCGCGCGCGAGCGCGCCACAAGATCAGGCGGAAACTCGCCGTCTTGCAGCAATCGCTCAATGCCGCTTGGCGCGCCGGGGGCAAAGTGGGGGCCTTCTTCATCGACGATGATCGACAGCGGCGGCACGCAATCCGCGCCCAGCCCGGCGGAACGGATGAACCCATCCTCGATTTCGATGATGGGCGCGCGCGTGGCGGCAATGGCGCGCGCGTGGGCCTTGGACAGCCGGGTGCGCCAGATCGCGACCGCCGCATCTTTCGGCATGGCGGCAAGGGTGCGGCCATAAGGCACCGGCGTGCCTGCCCATAAAAGCGGTGTGACGGTGGGCTTTTTCCAATGGGCGATCCCCAGCACCGAATGGATCCGCCGATTGGCGTCGGTCAACTGCCGCCAGAACCCGCACAGGGCAATAGCATCAAGCACCGACAGGCTGCGCCCGTCGAAGGGGTTCTGCCAACGCCAGCCGGTAAGGTGCTGAGCGAGCAGATGCGCTGCATCGTCTTGGCCTGCATCGCGCTCACCGCCGCCGTGATCGACCAGCGTCAGCGGCAGGTCGGCCGCCAAAGCGAGCAGCGCGCGCGGGTCGCCGTCTGGCAGGCGGACACCATCAGCGGCGTCAAACAAAGGCCAGGGATCGGCCTCCGGATCCCATTGGAGCGCACCCGGTAGCGGGTCTGGTGTGCCATCCAG
>JAHJSJ010000091.1 GCA_018830415.1 Alphaproteobacteria bacterium
CGGGGGCAGCCGAGCGTTCGTGCAGGATATCCGCAACAAGAGCGGCTATCCCGATTTTTCCACCATCGTGCTGCTGCATGAATATGCCCATCATTTCCTGATGTCGTCATCGCGCTTTGCGATGCCGCGCTGGATCAACGAAGGGGCGGCAGAGTTTTTTGCGGCGGCGACGTTCAACGATGATGGCAGCCTTACCATCGGCCGTGCCGCACAGCATCGCGGGCCAGAGCTTATCAATGGCGATCCGGTGCCGGTGCGCGAACTGCTCGATCCGGCACTCTACGATCGGGAGCGCAATTCACCCTATGATGCGTTTTATGGCAAAAGCTGGCTGCTTTACCACTACCTGACCTTTTCCACTGAGCGCAAAGGCCAGTTGCAGCAATACCAGATGAACCTGGTGCAAGGCGTAGAACCGCTTGCCGCGGCAGAGGCGGCATTTGGCGATCTTGATGTGCTGGAACGCGAGCTGCGGGCCTATATGCGCCGCCGCCTGATGACCTTTGTGCTTGGGCCTGAAAGGCTGACAACTGGCACTATAAGCTTACGCAAACTGCCGCCGGGTGAAGCAGCGATGATGCCATTGCAGATCCGTTCGCAGCGCGGGGTGAATAGCGAGCAGGCTGCTGAAATCCTGGAAGATGCGCGGGCGATTGCAGCACGCTATCCCGACGATCCCGGGGTGCTGACCGCCTTGGCCGAAGCCGAATATGATGCTGGCAATGATGCAGAAGCAATCGCCGCAGCCGATGCCGCCATCGCGCGCGATCCGGTGCGCAAGAATGCCTATGTCCAGAAAGGCTATGCCATGTTTCGGCAAGCGCGCGAAATGAACCAGCAAGCCGCAGCCTATGAGGCGGCGATGAAACCTTTCGAAGCGCTCAACCGGCTGGAGAATGATCATCCGCTGCCGCTGCTTTATTATTACCGCAGTTTTACAGAACGGGGGGTTGATCCGCCGGAAAATGCTCGCGCGGCGTTGGAATATGCATCACAGCTCGCCCCGTTTGATCAGGACTTGCAGGTCAACGCGGCCATCATGCTGATGGGTGAAGGCAAGAATGCGATTGCTCGCGATTTCCTCGCCCCGCTGGCAGCCAACCCTCATGGCGGCGGGTTTGCCAAGCGGGCAAAGCTGTTGATGGCAATGCTAGCCGAAGCGCCCGATGGCACCGTGATCGATCTTAGCAATATTCCCGAGCCGGTCGAGACGCCCGACCTGTCAGACGCAACTGACTGATCGACGCGACACCCCGGCGCAGCTCAGCTTTTGCCGAACAGCCCCTTGGCCATACCCATGATGTCATTGATCGGGCTGCCATCGCCATCCTGATCGAGCATTGAGGCAAACTGGCCGAGCGACCCTTCGCCGCCAATCGCGCCGACGATCTGGTTGAGAATATCCGGGCTCATCCCGGTCTTTTCCGCCGCCAGCGTCACCGTGTCGCCGTCCATCTGATGGGTCTTGCCCAGCGTCGCGATTGCCTTTTCGACCATCGCCGGATCAAGCCCGACTTGCTTGGCAAGGTTCACCACATCATCCGGCGCGCCGCCGATGTTCTTCAGAATCCCGTCGAGAATGCTCATGCTGCTGTGCTCCCTTGCTGATGAATCAAGCTAATGCACCGGCAAGGTTACGCCATCATGGCGCGGGAGGCCAGAAAATCAGGCGGCGACCAGCCCCGGCGCGGCCTGACGCACGCCTTCGTCGACGTGATCGGCAAACTGGGCGAAGTTATCGATGAACAGCTGCACCAGTTTGCGGGCGGTCGCGTCATATTCGGCTCCGTCCGCCCAGGTGCTGCGCGGGTCGAGGATGGTCTGATCCAGCCCCGCATCGGCCAGCGCGGGCACGAACACCGGCACGTCAAACCCGAAGTTTTCATCCTTGCGGAATTCGACCGCGTCCATCTTGCCATCGAGCACCGCGTTAAGCAGCGCGCGGGTTGCCTTGATCGGCATCCGGCTGCCGGTGCCATACTTGCCGCCGGTCCAGCCGGTATTGACCAGCCAGCACTGCACCTGCCCCTTGGCGATGCGGTCTTTCAGCAGGTTGCCATAAACGCTGGGATGACGCGGCATGAAGGCTGCGCCAAAGCAGGTGGAGAAGGTAGCCTCAGGCTCGGTCACGCCGATTTCGGTGCCCGCCACCTTGGCGGTGTAGCCTGACAGGAAATAATACATCGCCTGATCTGCGGTCAGCCGCGCAATCGGGGGCAGCACGCCGAACGCATCGGCGGTCAGCATGATGACGTTTGACGGAGCGGGGCCGAGGTTCTTGTCGCTGGAATTGGGGATGAACTCGATGGGGTATGCGCCGCGCGTATTTTCGGTTTTGCTCGAATCCGTGAAATCGAGCTCGCGCGTTTCCTCGTCCATCGCCACGTTTTCGAGGATCGTGCCGAACATCTGCGTGGTGGCGTAGATTTCCGGCTCACCCTCGGCCGAAAGGTTGATCATCTTGGCATAGCAGCCGCCTTCGAAATTGAACACCGCGGTGTCCGACCAGCCGTGTTCATCATCGCCGATCAGCGTGCGGCTGGCATCGGCGGACAGCGTGGTCTTGCCGGTGCCCGACAGGCCGAAGAAGATCGCGCTTTTGCCGTCGGCGCCGATATTGGCGCTGCAATGCATCGGCATCACGCCCTGCGCGGGAAGCAGGTAGTTGAGCAGGCCGAACACGCCCTTTTTCATTTCGCCAGAATACTCGGTATTGCCGATCAGGATCAGCTTTTCGGTGAAGCTGACCGCGATCACCGTGTCGCTGCGGCAGCCGTGGCGTTCGGGATCGGCCTTGAAACTGGGCAGGTTGATGATGGTGTATTCGGGCGCGAAGCTGGCGACTTCTTCCGCCGTGGGGCGCACCAGCAGCGTGCGCACGAACAGGCTGTGCCACGCCATCTGGGTGATCACCCGCACATTGACGCGGTATTCGGGCTGCGAACCGCCGAACAGGTCGGCGACGTAAAGTTCGTCCTGATCTTCCAGCGCCTTGAGGAAATCGGCCTTCAACGCGGCGAAATGTTCCGGGCTCATCGGCTGATTGATCGCGCCCCAGTTGATCGTGTCTTCGGTCGCGGCGTCGCGCACGATAAACTTGTCCTTGACGCTGCGCCCGGTGAACTTGCCCGTTTCCACCAGCAATGCGCCATGTTTCGTCAGCTTGCCCTCCCCCTTCGCCAGCGCGTGTTCGACCAGCGCAGCGGTGCCGAGATTGGCGTGAATGGTCGCACGGGTGGCAATGTTCTGGGCAGACAGCGGGGTTGCAAGCGAGGACAACGTCATTCTCCTGAGCGAAACGGCAGGTTCGGGCGAACTGGCAACCGCCAGCGAATCCATGCCGCGCTCACTAGCAGCCGCGCATACGTATGCAACCTCTGGCTGGCACGGTTGGCGCGCAGACGATTGTCTCACGCGGGCGATGGGGCTACCCAAGCGAATATCGAAGGTCGGGGTTGAAAAGGATGAACATGATGTCCGATAGCACCGCCGAAACCATCCCCCCCGTGTCCGAACCCGGCGATGCAGACAGCCGCAAGCTGCAAATCGCGCTGGTGGATGATGATCGCAACATCCTCACCACCGTATCCATCGCGCTGCAATCCGAAGGGTTTGCCACGCGAATCTATTCCGATGGTGAAACCGCGCTGAAGGCGCTGCTCGACAATCCGCCCGATCTGGCGGTGTTCGACATCAAAATGCCCAATATGGACGGGATGGAGTTGCTGCGCCGCCTGCGCGAACATTCGCCGCTGCCGGTGATTTTCCTGACCAGCAAGGATGATGAAAGCGACGAAGAGGCCGGGCTGGAACAGGGCGCGGATGATTACATTGCCAAACCGTTCAGCCTGCGCCTGCTGATCGCCCGTATCCGCGCGATCCTGCGCCGCGCCGATCCGGTGGCGGGCGGCGATGCCATCGGCCCATCATCCGAACCCGCAATGGCAAGCATATCGCGCGGGCGTTTGTTCATGGATCCGGCGCGCCATCACATCGCGTGGGACGGCAAAAGCGTCAGCCTCACCGTCACCGAATTTCTGATTCTTGAAGCACTCGCGATCCGCCCCGGCGTGATCAAGAGCCGCAACCAGCTGATGGACGCAGCCTATCCCGACGATGTGTTCGTCGATGATCGCACGGTCGATAGCCACATCAAGCGGATGCGGCGCAAGTTCAAGGTGGTCGACCCATCCTTCGATGCGATCGAAACGCTGTATGGCGCGGGCTACAGTTTTACCGATGACTGACATAGGGCGACGGCCAGCGGGCGGCGAACAGCTGACGGCGAACGGGCGGTTTGCGCTGACGGCGCGCATTCTGGTCGTCAACATCCTGCCGCTGCTGATCATGGGCGGCGGGTTGTTCTATCTCGATGGCTACCGCACGCAGCTGATCAACGAACGCTTCAAACTCGCCCGGATCGAAGCGCAAATCACCGCCGAGGCGCTGGCGGGCGCATCGCGTGAACGGCAGAATGCGCTGCTGGTGCAGATCGGCAAGGAACAGCGGCTGCGGATGCGGATGTTCGATGCCGATGGCAAATTGACCGCGGACAGTTTCGCGCTTGCCGATCCCGCGTTCCGGTTCAACGACATCAGCGATGATAATTGGGAACAGCAATTCGCCCGCTGGCTTGATCGCACGGTGGACACCATTGTCAGCGCCGAATCCGTGCAGGATTATATCGAACCCGAAGCGCAGGACGCCGATGCCTGGCCCGAACTGGCGCGCGCGCGCGAACTCGGCCTGTCGCAGGTGCGCCTGTATGACTGGCGCGATGGCACCCCGGTGATCACCGCTGCCGCGCCGGTCGGATTGCAGGGCGCGACCTTGCTGACCGTGCGCAACGCGGTCGACATTACTGATCGGGTGAGGGAAGCGCGATCAACGCTGGGCATTGCGATGCTGATAGTGATGGCGGCATCGGCGCTGCTTTCGCTGTTCCTGGCGCGAACAATTGTCACCCCGTTGCGCCAGCTCGCCCGCGCGGCGATGCGGGTGCGGCAGGGGCGCGAACGCGAGGTCGAGGTGCCGCACCTGCCGCAGCGCCGCGATGAAATCGGCCTGCTCGCGCGCGCAGTTTCGGATATGACCGGCACGCTGCGCCACCGGATCGACGCGGTCGATAGCTTCGCCGCCGATGTGGCGCATGAAATCAAGAACCCGCTCGCCAGCCTGAGGAGCGCAATCGAATCGCTCCCACGGGTAGAAGACCCGGCGCTGCGCCGCGAACTGATCCAGATCGCCACCCATGATGTGCGCCGGATTGACCGGCTGGTGAGCGAGATTTCCGAAGCCAGCCGGATCGACGCGGAAATGAGCCGCGCCACGCGCGAACAGATTGATCTGGCCGATCTAGTGCAGGCGATCATCGGCGGGCGCGAACACCGCGCCGAAAATGAAGGCCGCCGGATTGAACTGATCACAACCGGGCCTGCTGCGTTGGTGTGCGGTGTGGGTACACGGCTGGAACGGCTGGTGGAAAACCTGCTCGATAACGCGGTGTCGTTTTCGCCGCCCGATGCACCGATTGACGTCAGCATTGCCAATGACCGCCGCTGCGTCACGCTGGAGGTGTGCGATTCCGGCCCCGGCATTCCCGCCGATGCGCGTGAAAAAGTGTTCCTGCGGTTCCATTCGGTGCGCCCTGACGCGGAGGACTTCGGCAATCATTCGGGCCTTGGTCTCGCGATTGGCCGCGCGATTGCCGAGGCGCATGATGGCACGCTGACCGCCCATGCCCGGCCCGATGGCGCCAACGGTGCGTGTCTGCGCTTGCAGCTTCCGGCGGCGGCATGAACGCGGGCATGGATCGGGGCGCGGGCTTCGTCCATCACGCCAGCGCCGTGACGATCGGCGGCCGCGCGCTGCTGATCGCAGGCCCGCCGGGCAGCGGCAAATCCAGCCTCGCGCTGGCGCTGATTGATCGCGGTGCGGGCCTGATCGGCGATGACGCGGTGACGCTCACTCTGGCCGATTATCGCCTGATCGCCAGCCCCCCGCCCAATATCGCCGGGTTGCTGGAACTGCGCGGTGTCGGACTGGTGCGCCTGCCGGTGGCTGACCCCGCGCCGGTTGCGCTGATCCTGGAACTCGGCGGCACAGCATCTGCGCGCCTGCCCGAAACGCTCCCCCGGCGCGACATTGCCGGGGTGCCGGTTCCGGTGCTGGCGTTTGACCCCGGCACCATCGCACCTGGCCCGCGCGCAGAATGGGCGTTGCAGATGCACGGGCTGGTGTTCAAACCGGCTTCCCTTTGCCGCGCTTCCGGGCAAGATGCGCAGACATGACCAACGCGCCCCCCCCCTCCGCTGACCAAAGCGCCATGCCGCAACAACAATTGCTGCTGGTCACCGGGCTATCGGGCGCGGGCAAATCCACCACGCTCGCGGTGCTGGAGGATCTGGGCTGGGAGACGATCGACAATTTCCCGGTGCGCCTGCTCAAACGCCTGGTCGCCATGCCCGAAGAACCGCGCGGGCCGCTCGCCATCGGGTTCGATTCGCGCACCCGCGGGTTTGTTCCGGGTGACATTATCGCGCTGGTGAAAGACCTCGCCGCGCGCGCCGATATCGCGCTGACCTTCCTGTTTCTCGACTGTTCCGGCGGCGAACTTGAACGCCGCTATAACGAAACCCGACGCCGTCATCCGATGGCCGATGGCCGCCCGGTGATGGAGGGGATCGCCGCCGAACGTGAACTGCTCGAACCGCTGCGCCGCTGGGCCGACGCGGTGATTGATACCAGCGCGATGACCAGCAACGAGCTTCAAGGGCAGGTGCGCAACCTGTTCGGAGACACGGCTGGCGAAGCGGCGATGACGCTTACTCTGTCCAGCTTCGGCTTCGCCCGCGGGATGCCGCCGCTGGCTGATCTGGTGTTCGATATGCGCTTCCTCGACAATCCGCACTGGGTGCCGGCTTTGCGCGAATTGACCGGGCAGGACGCCGCCGTGGGCGCGCATATTGAAACCGATCCGGCCTTTTCTGATGCCTTTGCCCGCATCCGCGATCTGTTGCTGGTGCTGCTGCCACGCTATCAGGCGCAGGGTAAACCCTATGTCCACGTCGCGTTCGGGTGTACCGGGGGGAGACACCGTTCGGTCTATACCGCC
>JAHJSJ010000092.1 GCA_018830415.1 Alphaproteobacteria bacterium
AGGATCTGCGCGATGTCTCTGCCGCGATGCTGAAAGGCGCGGCCAAGCTTGAAGGCCGCGCGCGCTATGACCGGTTGCAGGCCAACCGCACAGCCTTGATCGAAGCATGCGAGAAACAGGCCAGCCGCCGTTGCGATGTGCGCGCCTATTTCGGTGGGCAGCAATATTGGTTGCAGCAGCAGCTGGAAATTCAAGACGTGCGGCTGGTCTATGCCCCGGCGGCGGGTGTGGGTAATTTCGGCGGTGAAACCGACAATTGGATGTGGCCGCGTCACACTGGGGATTTCGGGTTTTATCGCGCTTACGTCGCGCCCGATGGTTCGTCCGCGCCGTTTGCTGCGGAAAACGTGCCGTTCAAGCCCAAGGCCTTCCTGCCGATCGCCAAACAGGGCGTGAAGGAAGGCGATTTCATCATGGTCGCAGGCTTCCCCGGCACCACTGAACGCCTACGCACTGCCGAAGAAGCGCGGTTTTATTACGAGGAACTCTACCCCTATCAGCAGCGCATGCTGGCTGAATATGGCGATCTGATTGACGCGCTGACCGCTGGCAATCAGGCCGCCGCAATTGCCTATGCCGCCACGCTTCAGGGGGTGGAAAACTATGAAAAGAAGATTGCCGGACAAATGGCGGGCGCGGATGCGATTTCGCTGATCGAAAAGAAACAGGCTGACGAATCGGCTTTCCGCAGCTGGATCGCGGCTGACCCGGCGCGTCAGGCGCAATATGGCGCAGCGCTGGCCGAACTTGATCGGCTGGTAGCGCAAAGTGACGACGAGGCGCTAGCCGATGCGCGCCGGGGGCTGCTGGGCCGCGGTCAGCTTTATGGCGCGGCCCGCCGTCTCTATCGCTGGGCGAATGAGCAGGCCAAGCCGGACAAGGATCGCGAACCCGGCTATCAAGAACGCGACCGCGCGTTCATGTCGCAAGCCATGCAGCGTATCGAACGCCGCTATGTTACCGAAATTGACAAAGCGCTGTGGGAAGACGCCATCGCCGAATATCGTAAGCTGGCGGCGGAAGATCGCTATCAGAGCTTCGACAGCTTTATGCAAGGCCGTGATCTGGCTTCATTCTACAATGCGACTGCGTTGGAGGATGCCGCCAAACGGATGGAATGGATGGACAAATCTGTCGCCGACTTCAAAGCGTCAGACGATCCCTTTATCCAGCTTGCCGTTGCGACCTATGATGAAGCGATGGCCAACGAAGCCGGGGAAAAGGCCCGCGCTGGTGAAATGCAAAAGGCCCGTTCCAAGGTGATGGAAGCGCGCCTCGCCTATGCTGCTAGCCAGGGCAAAACGATGTTCCCCGATGCCAATGGCTCGCTGCGCTTCACCTATGGCAAGGTAACGGGCAAGGCGGTGGACGGTCAGATATGGACGCCGTTCACCACCGCCGAAGGGATCGTGGCCAAGCAAACCGGGCGCGGCGAATTTGATGCGCCCGACAAGATGATCGAACTGATCAAGGCCAAGGATTATGGCCGCTATGCTTCCCCTGAACTCGGCACGCTGCCGGTCGATTTCCTTTCCACGGTTGATATTACCAACGGCAATTCGGGTTCATCGACGCTGAATGCGCGCGGCGAATTTGTTGGCTTGGCGTTTGATGGCACGATCGAAGGCGTGGTGTCTGATTGGATGTATGATCCCGCGATCAACCGCACCATCCATGTCGACAGCCGGTTCATGCTGTGGACGATGGACAAGGTCGATGGCGCGCAGCGCCTGCTGGCGGAAATGGGCGTCACCGCCGAATAGGTAGGCTTCATTTGAATAAGTATGCGGCGCGTGGGATTTGTGCGCGCCGCCTGCTAGACCCCCACCCCTGAACAATTAGCTGACGGGGAGACAGGCAATGCGCGATCTGGTGGTAGTCGATATCGGCGGCACCCATGCGCGCTTTGCCATCGCGTCGATTGGCGCGGATGGGACGATCAGCCTTGATGCGCCCGAAACGCTCCACACCGCCGATCACGCCAGCTTTCAAACCGCGTGGGAGGCGTTTCGCACCCGCAAGGGCGGCACCCTGCCGCCTGCGGTCAGCATGGCGATTGCCGGGCCGGTGGGCAGCCCCGGCAATCTCAATCCGGTGATCCGTTTTACCAACAATCCGTGGATCATCCGACCCGCGCTGATCCCGGAAAAGCTGGGGGTGGAACGCTTCACGCTGGTCAATGATTTCGCCGCCGTCGCCCACGCCGTAGCGCGCGCCGATGACGACCAATTCCTGCATCTGGCTGGCCCCGATACGCCGCTGGGCAGCGATGGCACGATCAGCGTGATCGGCCCCGGTACCGGGCTGGGGGTCGCGCATCTGTGGCGATCAGGCAACCAATACCGCGTGCAGGCGACCGAGGGCGGACATATCGACTTTGCCCCGCTCGACACGATCGAGGACGCGATCCTTGCCCGGTTGCGCAGCCGCCACAACCGCGTTTCGGTGGAGCGAGTGGTGGCTGGCCCCGGCATTGTCGATATTTATCAGGCGCTCGCCGCCATGGAACACCGCACCGTGCCCGAACGCGATGCGATTGAGATCTGGACGCTCGGCACCAATGGCGAGGATTCTCTGGCAGCCGCAGCTGTCGACCGCTTCTGCCTGTCATTGGGGTCGGTCGCGGGCGATCTGGCGCTGGCGCAGGGCGGGTTTGCGGGCGTGGTGATCGCGGGCGGGCTGGGCTACCGCATCCGCGACACGCTGCTCGCATCGGGCTTTGCTGCGAGGTTCAAGTCCAAGGGGCGGTTTGAAAGCCTGATGGCAGGCATCCCGGTCAAGCTGATCGTCCACCCGCAACCCGGCCTGTTTGGCGCGGCCGCAGCCTTTGCGGCCGAGCACGGGGAATCGTCATGAAGACCATCGCCGATCTTGAAGCACGGCTGGCTGACCTGCATCAGCGCACCCGCGAAACGCCGCTGTTCAACCCGGTGTTTCAATTGTCGCTCGATCTGTCGCGCGGGCTGGAAGCGGGGCAGGTGAGCCTGGATGATCTGGCCGCACTGGTGGCTGATCTGGAATGCGACGGGCTGAAAACCCGCGCGGCCAAGCTGCGCAAGCTGCTCGCCCCAACCACCAACAGCGCCGCCGCGCTGGCGGGTGAGGACGCGGATTTCGACGCCTTTCGCGCGCGCTGGGAATGCCCGCAACTCCACGCCGTGTTCACCGCACACCCCACCTTCCTGCTCGCGCCCGAACAGGCCGAGGCGGTCGCCGCTGCGGCCTCTGGCGACGGGGTGATCGACGATAGCGCCT
>JAHJSJ010000093.1 GCA_018830415.1 Alphaproteobacteria bacterium
AAACGATGGCTTCGTCCATCTTGTCACCGCCGGTGCGCACCGAGGTGGTATAGGCCAGCCCGCGCAATGAAAGCACCGCCACTTCGGTGGTGCCGCCGCCGATATCGACCACCATGCTGCCAACCGGCTCTGTCACCGGCATATCGGCACCAATCGCCGCTGCCATCGGCTCGAGGATCAGATGCACGCTCGAAGCCCCTGCGTTCGACGCCGCATCACGGATCGCGCGGCGTTCAACCGAGGTGGAGCCTGACGGCACACAGACCACGATTTCAGGGTAGCGGAACATGCTCTTCTTGCCGTGCACCTTCTGGATGAAGTGCTTGATCATCTGTTCGGCAACTTCGATGTCGGCGATCACACCATCACGCAACGGGCGGATCGCCTCGATGCTGTCAGGGGTCTTGCCCATCATCATCTTGGCATCATCGCCCACGGCCTTAACCCGGCGGATCCCGTTGATCGTCTCAATCGCAACCACCGAAGGTTCGTTCAGAACGATCCCTTGATCCTGCACATAAACCAGCGTGTTGGCGGTGCCGAGATCGATCGCCATGTTTTGCGAACCGAATTTGAACAGGTTTGACAGGAAGCTCATTGGTGGTGGTTTTCCAGTGGTGGCGGGGCGGGGCCGCAGACCGCGACAAGAGCGCGGCGGCGGGAAAATCGACCCGGTTATGACATGACGTGACGCGCCTAGCGAATCCGCGCGCAAAACGCCAAAATATTTGTCCACCGCAAGGGCGATTTTTGCGGGGTTGCCCTCGAAATTGCGACCGCTGAACGCTAGCGTGCGACAAATGCCCGAAATCCGCCGCCTTCCGTCTGCTCTGGTGAACCGCATTGCCGCGGGAGAGGTGGTCGAACGCCCGGCTGCGGCGCTGAAAGAGCTGGTTGAAAATGCGATTGACGCCGGCGCGCGGCGAATCGGTGTGGTGTTGACCGATGGGGGCCTTGCCCGGATCGAGGTGGTCGATGATGGCTGCGGCATGGCGCCTGAAGCAATGGCGCTGGCACTGGAACGCCATGCCACGTCCAAGCTCCCCGATTCGCTGATTGGCCCGGATGGCGCGATTGAACTGGTGACGACGCTGGGCTTTCGCGGAGAAGCGCTGCCATCAATCGCCAGCGTCGCGCGGCTGACCGTCGAAAGCCGTGAGGCGGGCGCTGCCGAAGGCTGGCGGCGGGTGGTCGATCATGGGGCGATGCTGGCGGATGAACCCGCCGCGCTGCCGCCGGGCACACGGGTGCGGGTGGAGGAATTGTTCGCCAAGGTGCCCGCGCGCCGCAAGTTCCTGCGCACCGCGCGCAGTGAATACGCCGCTTGTCTGGACGTGGTGCGGCGGTTGGCAATGGCGCGCGCCGATATTGGCTTCACGCTGGAGACGATTGGCGACGCGGGAAAGCGCACCGTGCTTTCCCTGCAGGCGGGCGAGGAATTGGCGACCCGCGTGGCGCGGATCATCGCGCATGAATTGCAGGACAATTCGGTTGGGATAGAGTTCACGCGTGACACCCCGCACGGGGTGATGCGGCTGACCGGGCTGGCGGGCCTGCCGACCTACAACCGGGGCGTGGCCGATCATCAATATCTGTTCGTCAATGGCCGCCCGGTGAAAGACCGATTGCTGGTGGGCGCGGTGCGCGGTGCCTATGCCGATATGCTGGCGCGTGATCGCCATGCGGTGCTGGCACTGTTCCTCGATCTGCCGCCGCAGGATGTCGATGTGAACGTCCACCCGGCCAAGACCGAGGTGCGGTTCCGCGACAGCGCAGGAGTGCGCGGATTCATCGTTTCCGGGCTGCGACAGGCGTTGGGGACGGGGGATCGCCGCAGCGCGCAGGGGCCGGATCGCGGGGCGATGGCACGATGGGTGAGTGAGCCTGCTTCCACTTCTCCCTTCCCCTCGGGGGAAGGGCCGGGGATGGGGGGGCTGCCCAATCCCGCTTGGCCCCGTACACCCCTCCCCAACCCCTCCCGTCAAGGGGAGGGGCTCTTGTTGCGTGAGGCCGGGTTCGCTTATTCCCAAACGGGATCCACGCCCTCGGGCCGCGCCGAGGAAGCCGCGCCTCTGCCCGAGGGCGCAGCGCAATACCCCCTCGGCATCGCGCGGGGCCAAGTCGCCAACACCTATATCGTTGCCGAGTCCGCCGATGGGCTCGTGCTGGTCGATCAGCACGCCGCCCACGAACGGCTCGTGCTCGAACGCCTGCGCGCCGCCGGGGCAGGGGAGGGCAACCGCCGCTCGCAGGCTTTGCTGGTGCCCGATGTGGTCGAGATGGACGAGGTCGATTGCGACCGGTTGGAGGACGCCGCCGAGGGGTTGGCGCGCTACGGCCTCGTGATCGAACGCTTCGGGCCGTCCGCGATGCTGGTGCGCGCGCTCCCCGCCGCGCTGCCCAAGGCGGACAGTGGCAAACTGCTGCGCGACCTTGCCGACGATATCGCCAAGCATGGCAAGCAAGAGGACAGCGGCGCTCTGCTGCTGGCAGAACGGCTCGAACTGGTGCTGGCGACAATGGCCTGCCACGGATCGGTGCGAGCCGGGCGCACGCTCAACGTCGCGGAAATGAACGCGCTGCTGCGGGAGATGGAGGAGACGCCGCGCTCAGGCCAGTGCAATCACGGTCGACCGACCTGGGTGAAGCTGAGCATGGAGGATGTCGAGAAGCTGTTCGGGCGGCATTAACGTCATCCCAGCGAAAGCTGGGACCTCAAGCGGCAAGTGCTGCGTTTTCCAGCCCTAGGCCCAAGCTTTCGCTGGGGTGACGGAAACGGGCAGCCGAACTCCTGCACCGCCCGTTCCAAGCCTTTCGCCGCAACCCATCCCGCAGGCCAACCGCAAACATCAGCGCCGCAGCGCTGCGCTCACATCGGCCAGCTTCCCATCCGCCCCGGCATCCTCCGGCAGGCCCAGCACCGCGCGCAGCAGCGCGGCGACGGCGACGTTGTTGAATACCGCCATCCGCTCGCCTTGGGCAAAGGCCGGGCCTTGGGCGATGAACAGCGCCAGCATTTCGGGGTCGGCATTGTCATAGCCGTGCGCGCCGCCGTTGACCGGGTAAGCGGGCGGGCCGGACAGGATCGTCCAGCCATTATCAGCCAGACAGATGATCGCCGCGACGCGCGGATTGCGGCCATATTTCAGCCGCGCGGGCAGGTCTTCCTTGCGCGTGCAGGTCATGTTTTCATGCGGCACCAGCAGCGCTGCCGCCACGCGGTCATCGGTGCCGGTAACCGGCTCAATCGCGGCGTATGGCCCGGTCTCAACCGCGATGTAGCTTGCCCGGTCGATCAGATCGTCAAGCTGGATCACGCGGGCTTCATCGGTCTGGCGCATCCCGTGGTCGGCGACGATCACAAGGTTCACCGGCAGGCCCAGTGCCGCGATCCCGTCCACCAGATCACCAATCCGCGCGTCCACCTCGGCAAGCGCGGTGTTGACCTCGGCGCTGTCGGGGCCGAAGCGGTGGCCCTGGGTATCGACCGTATCGAAATAAAGCGTTGCGAAGGCCGGGCGGATCGCTGCCGGACGCCGCAGCCAGTCGAGCACGGTGTTGACCCGCTGGACATTGCCGATGTTCTGATCGAACCGCAGCCAGTCGCTTGGCCGCACGCCCCCGATTGCCACTTCGCTGCCCGGCCAGAACATGGTCGCTGTGCGGATTCCGGCGCGTTCCGCTGTGACCCAGATCGGCTCGGCCTCGTCCCACCAGAACGGGTCGAGCGATTGCCGCGCATTGCCCAGACTGAACATCTGGCCCGGACGGCGCGGATCGATCATAGAATTGCCTGAAATACCGCTGCGATCCGGCACCTTGCCAGTAACGATGGCATAGTGGTTGGGGAAGGTCTTGGTCGGAAAACTCGGCCGCATCGGGCCGGTCGCACCGCTTTCTGCCAATGCGCTGAGGCGCGGGGTGATGCCGCGGGTCAGGTAATCGCTGCGAAAACCGTCAATCCCCACCAGCAAGGTGACGGGGCGGGCTTCATCCTGCGCCGCGACATGGGCGGGCATGAACAGAACGGCGATCAGGGTGAGAATATGGCGCATAACGGGCTTCCTATATGCAGGACGCGACAATTGCGAGACGGCAGGTTGGCGTTGCCGATCAGACGTTGAACTTGAACAGCAATATGTCGCCATCCTGCACGACATATTCCTTGCCTTCCTGACGCAGCTTGCCCGCTTCCTTCGCGCCCGCTTCGCCGCCCAGCGTTACGTAATCATCATAGGCGATGGTTTCAGCGCGGATGAAGCCGCGTTCAAAGTCTGTGTGAATCTCGCCCGCCGCCTGCGGGGCTTTTGCGCCGTCATGGAACGTCCATGCGCGCGCTTCCTTGGGGCCGACGGTAAAGAAGGTTTTGAGGCCGAGCAGCTTGTATCCGGCGCGGATCACGCGGGCGAGGCCGCTTTCGGATAGGCCAAGCGCTTCGAGAAATTCGCCCCGGTCTTCCACCGGCATGGTCACCAGATCAGCCTCGATCGCGGCGGAGACGACCACCGCTTCGGCGCCCTCTGCTGCGGCCTTGGCGAACACTTTGGCCGACAGTTCGTTGCCGCTCGCGGCGTCTTCTTCGGCCACGTTGCACACATAGAGCACGGGCTTCGCGGTCAGCAACTGCGCCTGCGCAAACAGCCGCGCTTCCTCGTCATCGCCGGGAACGGTAAGTCGCGCAGGCTTGCCTTCACGCAGCAGTTCGAGCGCTTGACCAAGAACGCTCGCCATCGCTTTGGCTTCCTTGTCACCCGCCGCGCCGCGTTTGGCAGCCGCTGGCACGCGCTTTTCAAGGCTTTCAAGGTCGGACAGCATCAGTTCGGTCTCGACCACCTCGGCATCGGCAATCGGATCGACCTTGTTGGCGACGTGCTGGACATCGTCATCTTCAAAGCAGCGCAGGACGTGGACGATGGCATCCACCTCGCGGATATTGCCGAGGAACTGGTTGCCTAGCCCTTCGCCCTTGCTCGCGCCTTTCACCAGCCCGGCGATATCGACAAAGCCCAACTGGGTTTCGATGATCTTGGCGCTTTTGCCGATGGCCGCGATCTTTTGCAGCCGTTCATCCGGCACGGCGACCTGCCCCACGTTCGGCTCGATCGTGCAAAACGGATAATTGGCCGCCTGCGCCGCCTGCGTTTCGGTGAGCGCATTGAATAAGGTCGACTTGCCGACATTGGGCAGGCCGACAATCCCGCAACGGAAACCCATGATGTGTTCTCTTGTCTAGCTGGAAAGCGCCGCCTTTAGCGAGCGCGCTCACTAATGGCTAGGGCATCACCGCCCATGCACGCTGCGCACCAGCGGTCCGACCAGCGGCGATCGGCCGAGCCAATCGGTTTGCACCCGCGCCGCGACTTCGTTGATTGGCACTTGTGGTTTGTTGCCCGGGGCCACCGGCAGGCGCAGCGGGCGGGTGCCGGGGGCTTGCGCGATCAGCCCAGCAATCGCGCGCGCCACATCCATCGGATCAGCGCCGCGGCCCGATCCGTCTTCCTGCCCCATGCGCGCGACTTGCTGGGGATAACCATCAGCGTGGCGTTCCTGCGTCCGTTCCTTGAGCGCGGCCGAATAGGCATTGCGGTTGACCCAGATTTTGGTGGGATAGCCGCCCGGCTGGATGATGCTGACGTCGATATTGTGCGGCACCAGTTCATAGGCCAGCTGTTCGCTCATCGCCTCCAATGCGAATTTGGTGGCGGAATAATGCCCGGAATAGGGCGCGATCACACGGCCCAATTGGCTGGAAATCTGGATGATTTGGCCCGCGCCTTTCTTGCGCATCCCCGGCAGCACCGCGCGCGCCATGCGATGCGCGCCAAACACGTTGGTTTCAAACATCAGGCGGGTGGCTTCCATATCCTGCACCTCGACCGGAGAGGTGATGCCGATGCCCGCATTATTGACCAGCACGTCAATCGGCCCGCCATTGATCATCTCGGCCTCGGCCACACCGTCGGCGATCTGATCGTCAGACATCACGTCGATTTCGATGATGTGGAGGCTCAGCCGTTCGTTCAGTGCAAGGATGCGCAGTTGTTCCGCTTCACGCCGGGGCAGGTCGCGCATCGTGGCAAACACCCGTGCACCCTGACGCGCGAGCAGTTCTGCCGTCAGCCGTCCGAAGCCGGATGAGCAGCCCGTGATGAGCACGCTTTTCCCTGCATAGTTCGCATCAGGCCGATAAACGGGTTCGGCAGCAGCACTGGCGCGCGGTGCGGTGGCCAGCGCGCCGGTAGCGGCGGCGGCGGCGATCAGCGAACGGCGATCGATGCGGGGCATGGACAGGTTCCTTCGTGACTGGAAACAGGATCACGCAAGGTTATTGTGTTCGCGCCAGAGTGCAAGCGCGCTTGGAGATTCAAGCCGGATGATCTTGTCTGCCCATGACGCGATGGCGGCCTCGGTGCGCGGGCGCGGGCCGCGGTTCCAGTTCAGCACATACCAGAAAAACGCGAAGTCAAAGCGTTCGGGGCAGCCTGCGGGCATATCAGGCCGCGCTTGCCCGCGATGGGTCACGACCCGCCGGATCAGCCGCCACAGACACAGGGATATCGGGAAATCGAGATATATCACCGTGTCCGCCCGTTCGAGCCGGGGCAGGAGCGTGCTGCCGTAGTTGCCTTCGATCAGCCACTCATCCTGCGCGATGGCTTCGGCGAGCTGGGCGTGCAATTCGGCCTTCTGAGTCTCGACCCAGCCTGCCTGCCATCCGAGTTGATCCATGTGGACCAGCGGCAGGCCAAGCAGCGGCGCCAGTTCGCGGGCGAGGGTGCTTTTACCCGAACCGCACGGGCCGATAATCAGCACGCGGCGCATGGGCGTCAGTCCGCGCGGACCGGCAATAGGCGGGAATCGCTGATTGCGGCGGTGCGGTGGGCGGCAATCCTCTGGCTTTCAGGATCGCTCGCAAAGGCGAGGAAGCTGGCCTTGCTGGATTGCCGCACCAGCAGGACATAATCCCAAGTTTCGGTTGCCGGACCGATCAGGAAGTGCGCGCTGGTTCCGGAAAACAGCACCTCACCGCCGCTATGTTGCAGCAGGGGCAGCATCTCGCGCATGTAGCATGCGTAGGCATCCTTGCCGCTGATTGGCGCGTCTGGCGCAAGTTCGGGCGCGTGGGAATAATCTGCGTTTTCGCGGAAGCGCAGAAGGTTGAGCATCACGACCGGGCCTTCATCGGGCGCACCGAAAAAAGCGGCGCCCTGCTGCTCGCTGACATTTAGATAGGTGGTCACGTCTTTCAACCTTCCTGCATCCTCAGCGCCACATCATTCATGAACCGCGCGTCATCGCCCTTCGCAAGCCATTCCGCCTCAGCCGCAACGGCACCGAGCATCGCGGCAAGGTCATCTTCTTCGGTTTTGGCGAAATTGCCCAGCACATGGCCGGTCACGCGGTCCTTGTGGCCCGGATGGCCGATGCCGAGCCGCACGCGGCGGAAACTTGCCCCGCAATGCTGGTCAATCGATCGCAGGCCATTGTGCCCCGCCGTGCCGCCGCCTTGTTTCACCTTTACCTTGAACGGGGCAAGATCAAGCTCATCATGGAAGACGGTCAAGGCATCGCTGCCGAGTTTGTAGAACCGCAGCGCCTCTCCGACACAGCGCCCGCTTTCATTCATGAAGGTGGCGGGTTTCAGCAGCAGCACCTTGGTGCCGCCGATCCGGCCTTCCTGCACCCAGCCCTGAAACTTGCTCTGCACCGGGCCAAATCCGTGCATGTGGGCTATGACGTCCACCGCCATAAAGCCAATATTGTGGCGGTGGAGCGCGTAGCGCGGTCCGGGATTTCCAAGGCCAGCCCAGATTTGCATGATGACCCTCTAACGATACCGCACCCAAAACGAAACGCCGGACTTCTTGCGAAGCCCGGCGTTCATCAGCCGTTGGTGGCTGTGTTGGGTTATTCTTCGGTAGCTTCCTCGACAGCAGCGTCGTCGGACGACGCAGCGCCTTCACTGCGCTTGAGCGCGGAAGGGGCGACCAGTGTGGCGATGGTGAAATCGCGATCGGTGATCACGCTGGTCACGCCCTTGGGCAGGGTGACTTCGCTGATATGGATCGCATCGCCAACGTCCTTGCCGGTGACATCAATCTGAATTTCTTCAGGGATATTGGCATTGGGGCACAGCAGATCAAGCTCGTGACGGACAACGTTGAGCACGCCGCCCTTCTTCAGGCCTGGCGAGGCATCTTCGTTGACGAATACCACCGGCACCTGCACTTCGACCTTGCTATCGCCGGTAAGGCGCAGGAAATCGACGTGGAGCGGACGGTCCGTCACGGGGTGGAACGCCACATCCTTGGGCAATGTGCGAACGGTCTTGCCACCGATCTCAAGATTGACGACCGAGTTCATGAAGTGACCGGTCATCAATTGCTTGACCAGTTCCTTTTCCTCGACGTGGATCATGGTGGGTTCTTCCTTGCCGCCATAGATGACAGCAGGTGTCCGACCTTCGCGGCGAATTGCACGGGAGGCTCCCTTGCCAGCCCGTTCGCGCGCTTCAGCCGGCAGGTTCAGAGCGTCGCTCATAATAGTGCCTTTCGAATGCGTGTTGAATAAAGACTATCGCGCGCACCGCCTCCAGGGATGACCGGAGCGCCGAAGCGCGGGCCCTTAGAGGCATGCGCCGCGAATGGCAACCTGTTTAGGGCAGGCGCCGGACGCGGTAGCCTGCCGCTTGCAGCAGGCTTGCCAGCCCTTCGACCCCCACCAGATGTGCCGCACCGACCGCAATCAGAGGGCGCGGCTCACCTTCG
>JAHJSJ010000094.1 GCA_018830415.1 Alphaproteobacteria bacterium
CCATCAACGGGCCAAGGATCAGCCTGTTACCATCGGCAATCGCCTTGCGCGCCGCAGCCGACACTCCAGCGGAGGTATCATAGGTGGTGATCCGCAGATTATCCGCGCTGGTGTCGAGCAGCGCCATCGTCGTCGCATTGGCGATCGCCTGCCCGACGGCTGCGGTATCGCCGTCCATCGGCACCAGCAGCGCGATGCGGTGGCGGCCCGAATCTGTGGGGAGCGCGGTCGCCGAAGGTTCGGGTGTCGGCGCGGGCGGTGGCGCAGTGGAAACGTCGGACTTGGGGATCACCTGACACCCGGCAGCCAGCATCAGGCCGCCTACCAGCGCAAAATTGCGCCCGGTAAGCAGCCTTGCGCTGCGCATCAGCCTGCCATCGCGTGCCGGTGCCCAAAATGGCAGATTTATGCGCTTCATCCTTGCCGACCTCTCGCTGCTGCTCCATTGATCCGGCCATAATGACCGCAGAGCTTCCATCCATCCCAACCGGGACGCTAGATCCCGGTCTCTACATCGTTGCGACCCCGATTGGCAATCTAGGCGACATGACGTTGCGTGCTCTCGACGTGTTGCGCGGCGCAGCGATGATTGCGTGCGAGGATACGCGGGTAACGGGCAAGCTGCTCAAACATTTCGGTATCTCGGCGCGGTTGCAACGGCTGGACGATCACGCCCCGCCCGAAGTGCGCGCGCGGGTGATCGAACTGGCACGGGGTGAGGCAGTGGCGCTGGTCAGCGATGCCGGGACGCCGCTGATTTCCGACCCCGGCTATCGTCTGGTGCGCGAGGCGCGGGCGGCAGGCATCACCGTTACCAGTATTCCGGGCGCCTGTGCCGCCGTGTCAGCGCTCGCCATTGCGGGCTTGCCGAGCGACAGGTTCCTGTTTGCCGGATTTCTTCCGGTCAAGGACAAGGCCCGCCGCGATGTTCTTGAAGGCGTGGCGGGGGTGGCGGCGACGCTGGTGTTCTACGAAACCGCGCCGCGGATCGAACGCAGTTTGCGCACCATTGCCGATCTTTGGCCGGATCGTGAGGTGGCGGTGGCCCGCGAACTCACCAAGCTGCACGAAGAATGCCGCAGCGGCAGTGCCGCAGCGCTGGCCGATCATTACGCAGCGCATCCGCCCAAAGGTGAAATCGTGCTGCTGATCGGCCCGCCTGCCGAAACCGAAACGCCGGTGGCCGATCCCGACAAGCTGCTGCGCAGCGCGCTGGCCGATGCGGGGCCGGGCAAGGCTGCGGGAATTGTGGCGAAGGCAACCGGGCTTGATCGGGCACTGCTCTATGCCCGCGCGCTGGAGTTGAAGGGGGAGTGACCCGCGAACGTTCCACCAATGTCCGGCGCGAAGCCGATCGCCGGGGCCGCCAAGGCGAGGCTGAGGCGGCGATGTGGCTTACCCAGCAAGGCTGGCGGATCATCGCTGAGCGGGTCAAGACCAAGGCGGGCGAGATTGATCTGATCGCCCGCAAACCGGGTCTTGTCGCCTTTGTCGAAGTCAAATGGCGCGCGCGCAGTGCTGCGCTGGCCGATGCGATTGACGAACGGCGTCTGGCTCGGGTGGCCAAGGCGGCGGAAATCGTCGCACATAAATACGCGACCGACGGCGAAGATATCCGCATCGACGTGATCCTGCTTGCACCGGGCAGCAAGCCACGCCACATCGAAAACGCTTGGATGCCGTTCGCGTAACAAGTCCGTTCGCCCTGAGCTTGTCGAAGGGCCGTATTTTCTTCTAGACCGCCGCGCCGAAGCAATACGGTGCTTCGACAAGCTCAGCACGAACGGATTTCGGGAAATGTCGCTAAAAATCGCCGTCCAGATGGACCCCATCGACCGGATCAACATCAAGGGCGACAGTTCGTTTGCGCTGATGCTCACCGCGCAGGCGCGGGGGTATTCGCTGTATGAATATCACGTCGAAAGCCTGACGCTGGACGAGGATGACCGCCTGTTCGCGCACGCCTTTCCGGTGACGGTGCAGCGGGTGGATGGCGATCATTTCACCCGCGGCGATCAGGTGCGGCTCGATCTCGGCAAGGATATTGATGTCGTGCTGATGCGGCAGGATCCGCCGTTTCACATGGGCTATATCACCGCCACCCACATGCTCGAACGCATCGCGGATGAAACGCTGGTGGTGAATGACCCCGCCAATGTCCGCAATTCGCCCGAAAAGGTGATGGTGCTCAATTACCGCCGCTTCATGCCGCCGACGCTGGTGACGCGATCGGTCGATGAAGTCCGGCGGTTCATGGCCAAACACGGCGCGATCGTGGTCAAACCGATCCACGGCAACGGCGGCAAGGCGATTTTCCGCATCGGTGAGAACGGCGAAAACCTTTCCGCTCTGTTTGAAGTGTTCAACCAGACCTGGCCCGAACCGCATATGGTGCAGCCCTTCCTGCCCGAAGTGGCGCAGGGGGATAAACGCATCGTGTTGATCGATGGCGTGGTGGCAGGCGCAATCAACCGGCTGCCGGGGGAGGGGGAGTTCCGCTCCAATCTCGCCATGGGCGGCAGCGCACAACCAACCGAATTATCGGCGCGCGAACAGGAAATCTGCGATGCGCTCGGCCCCGATCTCAAACGGCTTGGCCTCACCTTTGTCGGGATTGACGTGATCGGCGGAAAATGGCTGACCGAAATCAACGTCACATCGCCCACCGGAATCGTTGCGATAGACAAATTCAACCAGACCGATACGGCGGGCATGATCTGGGATGCGATCGAGCGGCGATTGATTGAACGCGGCATCGCAGCCCCCGGCAAATAGTAGAGGCATAATGACCGAACTCCTGCTCGGGCTGCTCGACAAGGGCGGCTATCTCGGCATTTTTGTGCTGATGATCCTTGAAAACGTGTTCCCGCCGATCCCGTCGGAGGTGATCCTCGGCGCGGCAGGCGTGCTGGTGGAACAGGGCAAGATGAACGGGATTGTGCTGTGGATCATCGCCACGGCGGGCACACTGGCGGGCAATCTGTTCTGGTATTGGCTCGGATCACGCTGGAGCGAGGATCAGCTCAAGCGCGTGATTGATCGCTGGGGCCGCTGGCTGACGTTCGAGTGGGATGAATTCACCAAGGCGCGCGACATTTTCCGCAAATATGGCGACTGGATCGTGTTCCTGCTGCGGTTCTCACCGCTGCTGCGCACCATCGTGTCGCTGCCTGCCGGGCTGGCGAAGATGAAGCTGTGGCGGTTTGCGCTGTTCACCTTCCTCGGCTCGCTGATCTGGAACGGGTTGCTGATCCTTGGCGGGCGGGCGTTAGCGGGTGTGATTGACCGCTACGAATCGACTGCGGGCTATGTCATCGTCGTCATCGTGGTGCTGGGTGTGGCCTATTACATCTACCGCGTGGTGACGTGGAAGCCGGTCAAGGCGTTCGAGCCTGAGGAATAGGCGCTATACTTTGCCGCCCCGTGGGTGGGCATTGCGGTAATTTTCCAGCAGGCTGGCGGCATCGACGCGGGTATAAATCTGGGTCGAACCCAGCGACGCATGGCCGAGCAATTCCTGAAGCGATCGCAAGTCCGCCCCGGCGCTGAGCAGGTGCGTGGCAAACGAATGCCGCAGCGCGTGGGGCGTGGCGGTATCGGGCAGGCCCAATGCGCGCCGCGCCTGCGCCATCGCGCGCTGCACCATGCCGGGCGACAATGCGGCGCCCTTGGCCCCGCGAAACAGTGGCTGATTGGCGGACAGCGGCCATGGGCACAGGCGGACATATTCAGCCACGCCCGCGCGGGTGATCGGCAGCACCGGCACCATGCGCTGCTTGCCGCCCTTGCCGGTGACTTGCAACACTTCGCCAAGCGGCACGTCGCGGCCTGTCAGCGACAATGCCTCGGCAATGCGCAGGCCCGATCCATACATCAACAGCAACACCGCCCGGTCGCGCGCACCGATCCAGTCGGTGGTCGCGGTGCCATCGACCATCGCGGCAAGGTTCACCGCTTCATCCGGCGTAACCGGGCGCGGCAGGCCTTTCTTCAGGCGCGGGCCGCGCAGGCGGGGCGGGGCCGGATCCGGATCGCCGCTTTGCTGACGCGCGAAGGCGATGAAGGCCTTGAGCGCGGAAAGTTCGCGCGCGGCGCTGGCATTGCCCAATCCCTGGGCACGCCGCGCGGCGAGGAAGGTGCGCAGATGGTGTGCCTCGGTGCGGGCAATGTCCGGCCAGTTTTCAAGCCCGTTGGCCGCGCACAGGCGAGCCGCCGCCGCGACATAGGCGCGCACCGTATGCGGTGAACGGCGGCGGTTGTCGGTCAAGTGCGCGCGCCATGCTTCAATCAGCGCGGGCGCGTTCATGCTGCCACCAGCGTATCGGCAACCACGTCAGCCAGCAACGCATCGAGCAGCGCGCGTCCCGGCGGGGCGACCCCGATGCGGGCACCGTCATCCCACATCAGGCCCAGCGCGATCAGGCGGCCGAGCGCGTTTTCCTCGATCAACCCGGCGCGCGGCAGGCCGAAGCGGGCTTGCAGTGCAGCAAGATCAACCCCCTCGGTCAGCCGCAGGCCCATCAGCAGCGCCTCAGCCGCCTGTTCATGCACCCCAAGCACGCGCACCTCAACGATACCATCGCCCTGACGCGCCACTGCGGCGAGGAAATTTTCCGGCTTCTTGTGCCGCACCGTCGCCACGCCGCCGCGCCGTCCATGCGCGCCGGGGCCGATGCCGGCGTAATCCTGATACCGCCAATAGGCGAGATTGTGGCGGCTTTCCTCGCCGGACCGGGCGTGGTTGCTGGTTTCATAGGCGGGAAGACCGGCTGCACTGGTCAGTTCCTGCGTGATATCGAACAATCCCGCCGCCGCATCATCGTCCAGCGGGACAAGCCGCCCGCGCCGCACATCGCTGGCAAAGCGGGTGCCGGGTTCGATGGTAAGCTGATACAGCGACAGGTGCCCGGTGCCCAAACCCAGCGCGCGGTTCAGCCGATCATGCCACAATTCGGGCGTGTGGCCGGGCAGGGCGTAGATCAGGTCAAAACTCACCCGCCCGAAGTGTGCTTGCGCCGTTTCGAGCGCCGCTAGCGCCTCCTTGGCCCCGTGTAGCCGCCCCAAAAACCGCAATTCCGCATCATC
>JAHJSJ010000095.1 GCA_018830415.1 Alphaproteobacteria bacterium
ATGGGTGTGGGGCGCAGGGTTCATCTGCGGCTTTGCCCTGCGCGCCGCCGCCATCCGCTGGGAATGGGGTCTGCCAAGTTACGGGCGAACGGAGAAGGCGTAGGCGCTGAATCTACCGCCCGTTCACCACGATCTTGACCTTCTGCCCCGGCGTTACGCTATCCCCGCTCGCAAGCGCGTTGAGAACCCGGAAACGTTCCACCTGCGCCGTGGGATAGGCCATTCTCCGCGCGAGGCTCGCAACAGTATCCCCGCGAGCGACAGTGACCACCTGCAGTTTCTTGGGCACCACCGCGCTTGCCTCAGACTGCGAGATCCGCCGCATTGACTGGAACATCGCATTAAACGTTGCCGCTTGTCCCGCAGGCGTGATCGTGGTGAAATGATAGGCCTGGTCGCGCGCAAATTCATACGCGAATACCGTCACATCCACTTGCGAATTGCCATTATTGACCCGCGCACTGCCATAGGCGGCGGGAAGCCCGTTGACCGTGGTGCGCTGCATCTGTGACGGAGCGAGCGTACTGTCCTTTCCGCCTAACGCAGTGAACTGCTGGCGCACATAGGTTTCCAGATTGCCGGCATAGGGTGCCAGCGTCATCTGCGCCTGCCCGCCCTGCCCCTGAATGCTGACCGCGCGGGTGCCGTTGACCATGTAGAACCCCTGCGGCGCGGTGAACGAAAAGCGCAGTTCAGGGTGAATGAACCGGCTGCCTTCGATCAGGCCCTGCGCAGGATCATCGCCATAAAGCAGGCCATTAATGCGCGTCAGGAAGGTATCGCGATTGGTCGTGCCGCCGCTCGCCGGGCCAGCTTTGGCCAGCGCGCTTTGCACCCGGCTCGCCGGGTCGGGGTGGGTTGATGCCCATGTCGGCACGCTCGCATTGCGACCTTGCAGCTGCGCATCAAGCGTATTTTGCGCCGCGAGGCTCGCCAGCACGGTGCCCATCGCGCGCCGGTCATAACCCGCCTTGGTCAGGTATTCGATCCCCAGATCATCCGCCTGCAATTCCTGCGTGCGCGAAAACTTCAGCGTCAGAAGCTGCGAGCCTTGCATGAAGGTGCGCGACAGCGAATCGCCCAACCCGGTATCGCCCAGCAGCACCGCACTGCCAATCGCGCCCAGCACACCGAGGATCGAATTGCGCTGCGCCGTCTGCTGGCGCCGCTGCGAATGGCGCGCGGCGACATGGCCGACTTCGTGCCCCAGCACGGCGGCCAGTTCGGCTTCGTTGTTCATCAACGTCACCAGCTGGCGGGTGGTGTAGATATAGCCGCCCGGCACCGCGAAGGCATTGTTGACGGGCGAATTGAGCAGGCTGACGGTGAAGCTTTCGCGTGCGTTGCCAAGGCCCGATTGCACCGCGATATTCTTGCCCACCTGCTCGACATAGAGCGCGTGGGAACCCGTCATCGCGCCGCCGAATTCGTTCAGCAGTTGCGGGTGAAACTCCGCGCCCTGCTGGGCTTCGGTCGGGGTGATCGGGGTTGAGGCTGACGGTATTGTGCCGCCGCCCACGCATCCCGCCAACGCCAGCGGTGCTGCACCTAATGCAAGGATACTGCGTGCGATTCGTGTCATGTCCGGCTCTCCCCGTGGATAATACCCGCTGACAGCCTACCGCCAAAGCGGTGCGGCGCATACCCCTGTGGCAGGCCTGCTATCCGCCAATGCCGAGAAAGCGTTCCTCACGCGCGGCGATCAGCGCCTTGGCGCTCTTGCCTGACAGCAGATCAAGTTCTTCCGTCAAGGCCGCGCCAAGAAGCCGCGCCGCCGCCACCGGATCGCGCTGCGCCCCGCCAAGTGGTTCCTTGACGATGCGGTCGATCACGCCGTCGCGTTTGAGATGCTGCGCGGTGACCTTCATCGCCTGCGCTGCATCGGCCGCCTTGTCCGATGTGCGCCACAGGATCGAGGCGCAACCTTCGGGCGAGATCACCGAATAGACCGCGTGTTCCATCATCAGCACCCGGTTGGCCGCTGCCAGCGCCACCGCGCCGCCCGAACCGCCTTCGCCCACGATCACCGCCACCATCGGCACGGGGAGCGCCAGACAGGCCTCGGTCGAACGCGCGATGGCCTCGGCCTGACCGCGCTCTTCCGCCTCGATCCCCGGAAATGCGCCCGATGTATCGACCAGCGTCACCACCGGCAGCCCGAATCGCCCCGCCAGCTCCATCAACCGGATCGCCTTGCGATAACCTTCGGGCTTGCCCATCCCGAAATTGTGTTTGATCCGGCTCTGGGTGTCATTGCCTTTTTCGTGACCGATCAACATCACCCGGCGGCCGTTCAGCCGTGCAAACCCGCCCATGATCGCCTGATCATCGCCATACAGACGATCCCCGCCCAAGGGCACAAAATCGCTGAAGGCATGGGCGACATAATCGTGAAAATGCGGACGCTGCGGATGGCGGGCGACCTGCGTCTTCTGCCACGGGGTCAGCGAGGCATAGGTGCTGGCGAGCAATTCGGTGCTCTTGGCTTCGAGCCGGGCAATCTCGCTTGCCACATCGACATCATGCAGCGCGTCAACACCGCGCAGCTGATCAATGCGTTCTTCAAGCGCGGCAACCGGCTTCTCGAAATCGAGGTGTGAAATCATGCGACGGCGCTAGTCTGATGCGGGCTTCGTGGCAAGCGGGTGACAGGAATTGACCAGCGCAACCAGCCGCGCGGCATCAACATGGGTGTAAATCTGCGTGGTCGAAATATCGGCGTGACCCAGCAGCGTTTGCAGCACGCGCAGATCGGCCCCGCCTTCCAGCAGGTGGGTCGCAAAGGCGTGGCGCAGCACGTGCGGGCTGATGGCGGCGGGATCAAGCCCGGCGCGCGCCGCCAGCCCCTTGATCAGCTGGAACAACCGCATCCGGCTGAGATGCTGTCCGGTGCGAGAGGGGAACAGGTAGCGCGACGCGGGCACCGCCGGGCGCAGCGCCACCCAGCGCGCCAGCGCCTCCAGCGCGCGCGCACCAACGGGCACCAGCCGGGTCGCCCCGCCCTTTCCGGTGATGGTGAGGAATGGCGCATCGCGCGGCACCGCCACCAGCGGCAGCGCCACCAGTTCGGTAGCGCGCAGGCCCGAACCATAGAGCAGTTCGATCAGCGCGAGCTGCCTCACCGCCTTGGGATCATCGCCCGCCGCTTCCTCCTCGGCGCGGGCGAACAGCGCGGCGATGGAATCGTGCCCCATCACCTTGGGCAACGGGCGGCGGGTGCGCGGAGAAGGCAGCGCGCCCGAAGGATCATCGCGCCGCCAGCCTTCGTCCACCGCAAACCCGAAAAATTGCCGCAATGCCGATGCTTTGCGCGCCACGCTTGCCGGGGCCAGCGCCGCCCATTCCCCCGCAAGGCTGGCGACCGCATCGCGCGGCGCGGCGGCGAGATCGCCAATCGCACCCTCTGCCCCGCCAAGATCGCGGCGATAAGCGGCCAGCGTATTCGCCGCCGCCCCGCGTTCCGCAGCAAGCATGGCGAGGAAGGCTTCGGTCGCGGCGGACACCAGCCGGCCTCAGCCGCGCGCCACGGCCTCGGCGGCGATCATCCGGGCCTCGGCTCCCATCCCGACGCGGTTCAACGCCGAAGTGATGTGGAACAGGTGCAGCGGGGTCATCTGCTGCCAGCTTGACCCCTGCATCCCCAGCCCGGCGAGCAGTGCCACCAAAGCGGGGTTGCCCACATCGGCAGCGCGCGTAATCGCGCGGCTCCAGCGGGTCTGCCGCGCCAGATCAATGCCCAGCTTATCGGCCAGCGCGCGCGAATCACCTGCATTCAGCCGCCCGATCCCGGCCAGCCCGGCCACCAGAAACGCCGATTTGCGCGAACCGTCGCTGTCATCATCGCTGATGAAACGTTCAACCGCGCCCTGCCCCACGCCATTGCTGCGCGGCGCACTCAGCACGATCAGCGCCCAACCCAGCGAGCCATCTTTGACCACGCCGCGCCATGCCAAGGCATCACGGTCCAGCCCGGCGGTCAGCATCGCCGCAATCAGATCGCCGGCTTCATCCGCCAGCGCCGCATCGGCGGGAATGCGCGCGGCGGCATAGGCGGTCAACACCCGCGCGCCGTAACCATCCCCCCCGCCCAGAGCATTGCCCGCGCCCCACAGCTGCTGCATCGCCGCAATCCGCGCGGATGGTTCTGCAGCAAGATAGGCTTCGCGCAGAGTGGCGGCGTTTTGCGCGGCATCGCCGGTGGCTGCCGGATCGGCATAGACTTCGGAATAGAGGTCAACCATCGCATCGGATGACAATATGCCCTCGCGCGCGGCGCGCCCGGCAAAGCGCGCGCGCTCAGCCGCGGGCAGCATCGGCAGCATCGCGCCGGATCGCGCGTAATAGGCGCCGCCGCGTGCGGTAAGCGCGCTATTGAGCAGGTCTTCAGGCACAGGCTCCCCCAGCGCCGTCGCCAGCGCAAAGCGCCACGGAACCAGTTCTTCCACTTCGTCCCATTCAATCTCGACCGCGCGTTGGCCCCGGCCTGCCGCACCGGCAAACCGCCGAGCCAGCAGCACATCAATGCGTGGGGCGATGCCGCGGCCCAGCGCCCTGTCAAGCTGCGCTGCGGCGAGCGCACTTTCCCCGGCATAGGCATTGCAAATCGCCTGCAGCATCTGCCATTCGCCATCGTCGC
>JAHJSJ010000096.1 GCA_018830415.1 Alphaproteobacteria bacterium
CAGGCCTGATGGCTACGACAGCAGCAAGCGCGGCCGGATCGGCTTCGCACCTGAAAGGCGCATACAAGATTATCGACCACACCTATGATGTGGTGGTGGTGGGCGCGGGCGGTTCTGGCCTGCGCGCAACGATGGGCGCAGCCGAAAGCGGCCTGCGCACCGCCAACATCTCCAAGGTGTTTCCCACCCGCAGCCACACCGTGGCAGCGCAGGGCGGCATCGCGGCGAGCCTTGGCAACAACAGCCCCGATCACTGGACCTGGCATATGTACGACACCGTCAAGGGGTCTGACTGGCTGGGCGATCAGGACGCAATCGAATATCTCGCACGCGAAGCCCCGGCGGCGGTTTACGAGCTGGAGCACGCAGGCGTGCCGTTCAGCCGCAATGCCGATGGCACGATCTATCAGCGTCCGTTTGGCGGGCACATGCAGAACATGGGCGCCGGCCCGCCGGTGCAGCGCACCTGCGCCGCGGCTGACCGCACCGGCCACGCGATGCTCCACGCGCTCTATCAGCAGAGCCTGAAATATGACGCGGATTTCTTTATCGAATATTTCGCGCTCGACCTCATCATGACGGGTGAGGGCGCGGACCGGCGCTGCGTCGGGGTGATCGCGATGTGTCTGGATGATGGCACGATCCACCGTTTCCGCGCGCAATCCGTGGTGCTGGCGACAGGCGGTTATGGCCGCTGCTATTACACCGCCACATCGGCCCACACCTGCACCGGCGACGGCGGCGGGATGGTGCTGCGCGCTGGCCTGCCGCTGCAGGACATGGAGTTCGTGCAGTTCCACCCGACCGGCATCTACGGCGCGGGCGTGCTGATTACCGAAGGTGCGCGGGGCGAGGGCGGCTATCTCACCAACTCCGAAGGCGAACGCTTCATGGAGCGTTATGCCCCCTCGGCCAAGGATTTGGCCAGCCGCGATGTGGTGAGCCGCTCAATGGCGCTGGAAATGCGCGAAGGGCGCGGCGTCGGGCCGGACGGCGATCATATCTACCTCCACCTCGATCATATCGATCCCAAGGTGCTGGCGCAGCGCCTGCCGGGGATCACCGAAAGCGGCAAGATTTTTGCCGGCGTGGATCTCACTCGTCAGCCGCTGCCTGTCACTCCGACGGTGCATTACAACATGGGCGGGATTCCGTGCAATTATCACGGGCAGGTCGTCACCCTCGGTCCGGATGGCAACCCGGATCACGCGGTCCCCGGCCTTTATGCGGTGGGTGAGGCGGCTTGTGTTTCGGTGCATGGGGCCAACCGCCTCGGATCGAACTCGCTGATCGATCTCGTGGTGTTCGGGCGCGCGGCCGGCCTGCGTTGCGGGGAAACGACAGAGCCAGGGGCGATCCAGCCGGAATTGCCGGATAGCGCGTCCGAGATGGCGCTGTCGCGTCTCGACAAGATGCGACATGCGGCAGGCGGGACGCCAACGTCGCAACTACGATTGGGGATGCAGAAGGTTATGCAGAATAATTGTGCGGTGTTCCGTGACGGTCCGGTGTTGGAAGAGGGTGTGCGCGAGATTACCGAGATCTGGAGAGGCAGCGGCGATATCGCCATTACCGACCGTTCGCTGATCTGGAACACGGATCTGGTGGAGGCGCTCGAGTACGACAATCTCATCAGCCAGGCGGCGGTCACCGTGTTCAGTGCCGAGAACCGCAAGGAAAGCCGCGGCGCGCATGCCCGTGAGGATTTCAGCGAGCGTGACGACGAAAACTGGATGAAGCACACGCTGGCATGGGCAGACGATGCCAAGGCCGAGGTCACGATCGATTACCGGCCGGTGCATACCTATACGATGACCAATGCAGTGTCCTACATCGAGCCGAAGGCGCGCGTTTACTAAGGCGACCGCGTCGCGATGACTGGTCCGTCGCGACGCATACTTCCTGTGCCCCTGGTCTCAAGGAGCGAGCTTGGCCAAACGCGCGGAAAACAAACCTCAAGAGGAGGCGGCGACCGATACACGGATTGCGCCCGATCCCTACACGATTGTGCTGCCAGCCCTCTCCGCGCTTGGCGCGATTGCGTCGATCGCGGCGGTCAACTGGATGGCGGAGGATCGCACGCCCGAGCG
>JAHJSJ010000008.1 GCA_018830415.1 Alphaproteobacteria bacterium
CCGGCGACCATCCCGAAACGCGCGTCTATGCCGTATCGCCCGATGCGATGGGCGATGTCGACGCCGCGCTTGCCCGCGCCGCTGCGGCAGACAGGCGGGTGCTGTTGGTGATGGGCGCAAACTGGTGCCACGACAGCCGCGCGCTTGCCGGGTGGCTGTCCGCCCCGCGCTTTGCCGCGCTGGTGGCGGCGCATTACGAACTGGTGTTCGTCAATGTCGGGATGCCGCAATCGGGCGACGGGCATAATCTGGATATTGCGCAGCGGTTCGGGATTGCCGACTTCCCCGGCACGCCTGCACTGCTGGTGCTGACCGCTGACGGCCATCTGGTCAACGCCGACACCGCAACAAGCTGGCGCGATTCCGCCAACCGCAGCGAGGACGCGATTTACGCGGAACTTGCTGCGCTGGCTAAGGCCACACCAGATTGACAGATGCCTGCTTCTCCGTAGTTTGAACCAAGGGGTGTCAAGGAGAAAGGCATGATAAATCTATCGAAGATGGCATTGGGTGCCGGGTTGCTGATCGCGCTGTCAGCTTGCGGTTCCGGCGTCGACAAGGCGAAGGCGGAAATGACAGCGAGCTGCGTGAGCTCGGGTAACGGGAATTTGACCGAAGAAGAGTGCGCTTGCATCACCGATGAGGCCTTCGCTTCGCTTGATGCCGACGAGCAGGAACTGATGGGTGCCACCTCCTCTACCGAGCAAGGTCTGAGCGATGCCGAAGTCGCAGCCAGCGTAGGATTGGAAGTCAGTGAGCTGCGCACGCGGCTTGGCACGGTGATGAGAAAAATTTCGCAAAACAGCTTTTCCAGCGCAAGGAATTGCATATACCGATGAAGCGCATTTGATGCAAAGCGCATCGTGGTAATTGCTCCGGCGTGAAATTCACAATGTAGGATCGGACGCCGATCTCGCGATAGGTACGCCTGCACGTTTGCGGCGCCGTGCCGATCAACTCAAACTTACCAGCCAGCGCAGCGAGGATGCGATTTACGCGGAACTCGCTGCTCTGGCTAAGGCCCGCGCCCCGCAGGTGCCATAATCAGGACACAGCCATGATCGAAGCCCTGCTTCTTGCCCTCGCGCTGGCGATGGATGCGTTCGCGGTGGCGCTGACGCAGGGCGCGCGGTTTCGGCCTGATGCGCGCGGGGCGCTTGCCATCGCGATCACCTTCGGGGTGTTTCAGGGGGTAATGCCGCTGATCGGCTGGGGGATCGGCGCGTTTGCCATGGCTCATGTCGCGGCGGTCGATCACTGGATCGCCTTCGGGTTGCTGACCTTCCTCGGGGTGCGGATGCTCGGCGGGCACGTGGGTAAGGAGGAAGCATCGCACAGGCTGACGGGCCGGGCGCTGCTGGTCGCAGGGGTCGCCACCAGCATTGATGCGCTCGCCGCCGGGATTACTCTGCCAACGCTGGATGTGGCGCCGCTGAAGGCCGCCGCGCTGATCGGTATCGTCACCTTTGCGCTGAGCGCGGCGGGAGTCATGCTGGGCCGGATCGCAGGCGACCGCTGGGGCACATGGGCCGAACGGGCGGGCGGGGTAATCCTGATCGCGCTGGGGTGCAAGATCCTGGCCGAACACACCGGGTGGTTGTGACCGACACACAAACCTGTCCTACAGCGCCCGATACTGGCATGGTGCTGCCGATGATCGCCCTGTGTTGTCTGTTCCCTCCCGCTGCATTACCTATCGAAGCGGCGGCAGGTTTATGTGTTCAGGACAGTGTCTCATGTGTCTCCTACAGGCTGGGCTGACCGCACATGCTCCACGTCGTCCACCACGCCGATTATATGGCCCCGCGCCCCGAACGCGGATCATTCCGCTTCGACAAATACTACCTCGTGATGGAGGAGCTGCGGGCCAGCGGCGCGCCCATGACCGAGCACGCGCCCGACCCGATGCCGCGCCAATGGCTCGAAGCGGTGCATTGCCCCACCTATGTCGATCAGGTGCTGCGGGCCGAGGTTCCGCGCGAAAAGGAACGCCGGATCGGCTTTCCGGTAACACCCGCCATTGCCAGCCGCGTGCGCCACACCAATGGCGGCACATGGCTCGCCGCGCAGCTCGCCATGCGCCATGGCTACGCCGCCAATTCAGCGGCGGGCAGCCACCATGCCTTGCACGATACCGGCGCGGGTTATTGCGTGTTCAACGATCTGGCAGTGGCCGCCAACCGCCTGATTGCCGAGGGCGATGCGGCGCGGGTTCTGATTGTCGATCTGGACGTGCATCAGGGCGATGGCACCGCCAGCCTGACCGCCGGGCGCGAGGATATTTTCACCCTCTCGCTCCACGCGGAAAAGAATTTTCCGGTTCGAAAGGCACGCTCCAGCCGCGATGTGTCCTTGCCCGATGGGGTGGATGATGATGGCTATATGGCGGCGCTGTCCCGCCACCTGCCCGAAGTGATGGCCGACTTCGCACCCGATTTCGTGTTCTATCAGGCGGGGGTTGATCCCCACGCGGATGACAAGCTGGGCAGGCTCGCGCTGACCGACGCGGGGCTGGCCGCGCGTGATCGTTTCGTGATCGCAGAGGCGCGCCGCCGGGGCCTCGCCATCGCATCGGCGCTGGGGGGCGGATATGGCGATGATCCGCGTATAGTCGCCGCGCGCCACGCCGCCTCGATGCTGGTGATGGCGCAGGAAAACGCTGGATACGCAGCGCTTCCCCTACGAAGCGAGGCATAGCTGCGATGAACCGTGTTTTGCCTTATTGGGAACGCAAGCCCGGCGGGTTACTTTGTAGGGTAATGAACCGGCGCGATCTTCTCAAAGGCTCTCTGATTGCGGGGGCGACACTGGCGCTGCCAATGCGCGCCTTTGCGGCGGTATCACCCGGCACTCCGCGTGATCGCATTCTGTTCGACATTGCCAAGCGCGAACTGGCGCGTGCAGGCGACGCGATCTGGAAACGCGATATTGTCGGCATTGCCGATTACGGGCTGCATTCGGCCAAGCCGCGGTTCCACTTCGTCAACCTCGACCGGGGTGAGGTGCAATCCTACCACGTCAGCCACGGGCAGGGTTCCGACCGGCAGCATGACGGCTGGCTCAAGCAATTCTCCAATACCGAAGGTTCCAACGCCACCAGCCGCGGGGCTTACGTGACGTGGGAGTGGTACAAGGGCCGCTATGGCACATCAGTGCGGCTGGGCGGGCTGGATGAAAGCAACGACGCCGCGCTGCGCCGCTATATCGTGATGCACCGCGCCGATTATGCCGAAGCCTCGCATCTTGAGAAATATGGTCGTCTCGGGCGCTCCAACGGGTGCTTCGCGATGGGTGATGAACAGTTCCGCATCGCGCTGATGCACCTGTCGGGCGGGCGGCTGCTGTTTGCCGACAGCCTTGGGCTGGAAGAAGACGGCAGCATCCAACCGCTGCCCGAATTGGCGATGATCGAGCGGGCGCCGCTCAACCTGTAGCGCGACAGCCTAACTATCGCGCAGATTATCCTCGATCACGATCACCTCATCGGTCGGCACGTAAGTGCGTTCGCGCACGCGCGGCTTGTCGAGGCTGGCGAGCACCGGGGCGTCGCGGTCGTAGATGTCCTTGAAGGTCGCCATCTCGCCGTTGATGTCCGATGCCATGGTGAAATAGGTGATGTAGGCGGGCCACTGCTTTTCCATCATCACCTTGGTGTATTTGCCCGAAGATGAGATCGCCACCGCTTCGTCCTTGGTCGCGCCCTTACCCAGAATTGTCATCGTCATCGCCAGTTCCAGCGCACGTTCGGTGCGGATGCAGCCGTGGCTCAATGCGCGGTTATCATTGGCGAACAGGTGGCGCGACGGGGTGTCATGGAAGAAAATCGCCTGTGCATTGGGCATTTCCAGCTTCATCAGCCCCAACGAATTGCCCGGCCCCGGCTGCTGCACCACGCTGATATAGCCATTGGCCCCGCGTGTGCCGACATAGCCGTTACGCTTCGCCCATTCGGGGTTGGCGAGAACTTTGGTGCCCAGCCCTTCGCCCTTGACGATCGACTGCGGCACCGTCCAGGTCGGGTTGAACACCACGCCTTCGATCGTTTCAGCCAATTGCGGGGTGGCGGTGCGCCCCGGCTTGCCAACGATGGTGCGATAGGTGCTGATGATCTTGTCCTTGACCGTCAGGCGCAGTTGAAACTCGGGCACATTGGTGATCAGATATTGCGGCCCGAGATCGCGCGCCAGCCAGCGCCAACGGTCCATGTTCGCGCGGATCAGCTTGCGTTTGGCGGTATCGGCTTCGGGGGTTTTGGCCAGTTCATCGCGCAGCCGCGCATAATCGGGGTGCGTCGGGGCGAGGTTTGCCAGCGTGCCTGCAATATCGCCGGTCGCAAGCGCTTGGGCGAGGACATCGCCGGTGCGCAATGTCTCACGGTCGGGATCGATCACGAACCACTGCTCGCGCGCCTCCATCGGGGTGCGCCCATCGCGCAGATCCTCAACCAGCCAGACAAAGCTTTGCGAGGCGATCTGGTTCAATTCATCCGAAGGGCCGGAGGCAAGCGCGACCTTGAGCGGTTGGAGATCGTAATCCGCCGGATCGAGGCCTTCTGCGCCGATACCTTCGATCACCGCCACCAATCGCGCGGCCTGCCCTATGGTCCACGCCTGCACCAGCGGCGCAGGCGCTTCCATTCCGGGCTGCACCATCGGCTGCGAGATTGTCGGGAAGGCCTGATCAAAGGCATCACGCGGTTTGGGCAGTTGCGCAGGCTGATGGCCGCCCTGCGCTTCGGACTTGGGCAGCATTTGGGCACGCACCGCGCCGCTATCCTGTCCCAGCGCCGCTGTTGCCACCAGCGCCGCGATTGCGACACCGCCTGCAAATCTTTTCGCGAACCTCATCACTATCCTGCCTTTTCGCCCCATGCCGCCATTATTCACCGCAGCCATGTGTCCGCTGCAATCATACGCCGCGCGGACACCCCCTATCAACCACCTTCGCTTTCGCAGCGATTAATGTGCACAGCCACTCGCGCCAGCACCGCGCGCGCGTGACGTTGCTGGCCGAACGGCTTATCGCATCCGCCATGCCAAACAGAGGCCAACTACTGCTGCCCTTTGCCGCCGCGCTGGCGGGCGTGGGGTTCCTGTCATTGATGGATGCCTTCATGAAAGAGGCAGCACTGATCATCGGGGCCTATACCGCCACCGTGCTGCGCGCCGGGATTGGCGCGGCGATCATTGCGCCGATCTGGCTGGCGCGCGGGCCCGCCTGGCCAAGCCGCGCGGTGTTGAAGCTGCATCTGACGCGCGGCGTTATATCGGCATTCATGGCGCTGACCTTCTTCTTCGCGCTCACCCGCCTGCCGCTGGCCGAGGCGATTGCGCTGAGTTTTATGGCACCGTTGCTGGCACTCTATCTCGCCCACGTATTGCTGGGCGAAGCAATCAGCCGCGCAGCTATCGGTGCCAGCCTGCTCGGCTTTGCCGGGACGCTGGTGATCATCGGCGGGCGGATCGGACAGGGGAAGTTCGATGAAGGCGCAGCATTGGGCATTGCTTCGCTGTTCGTCTCGGCACTGCTTTACGCCTATAACTTCATCGTCATCCGGCGGCAGGCGCAGGTTGCCGGGCCGATTGAGATTACCACGTTTCACAGCGGGATCGGCGGATTGGTGCTGCTCACCCTCGCCCCGCTGCTGTGGACACCGCCTGCGGGGGAGGCGTTAGTGCCGCTGCTGGCGGCAGGCGCGCTGACCGTGGCCGGGTCGCTGGCGATTGCCTGGGCCTACGCCCGCGCCGAAGCAAGCGCGCTGGTACCGACCGAATATTCGGGCTTTGTCTGGGCAACCTTGTTCGGCTGGCTGTTTTTCCGCGAAGCAGTAACTGTGCCGACACTGGCGGGAACCGCGCTGATCATCGCGGGCTGCTGGATGGCGACGCGCAGACCCGCTGCAACCACCCCAAAAACACCCGCTTAAGACCATTCTCCAAGGCCAATCCGGCCTTGCCCCCCTTGACCTCGCGCGTGCGAAAGCGCAGGTGCGCCTCGTAAAACCGCGCCCTTGTTGGATCGGGGGCGGGCCAATCGAAAAGGATGGAATCCCCCCATGACCGCAATCGGCCAGGACACGCTCAAGACCCGTCAGACCCTTAATGTCGGCGGCAAGGAATACGCCTATTACTCGCTGGCCAAGGCCGCAGAGCAGTTGGGCGACATTGCGCGCCTGCCGATTTCGATGAAGGTGCTGCTGGAAAACCTGCTGCGTTTTGAAGACGGCGGTTTCACCGTTGGGCGCGAACATATTCAGGCGATTGTCGACTGGCAGGACAACCCCACCACGGGTGAGGAAATCCAGTATCGCCCGGCGCGCGTGCTGCTTCAGGATTTCACCGGGGTGCCCTGCGTGGTCGATCTGGCCGCGATGCGCGATGCGATCAAGAAGCTGGGCGGGGATACCGCCAAGATCAACCCGCTGGTGCCGGTCAACCTCGTGATCGACCATTCGGTGATGGTCGATGAATTCGGCCATCCCAAGGCGATGGAAGCGAACATGGCGCTCGAATATGAGCGTAATGCCGAACGCTATGACTTCCTCAAGTGGGGTTCCAAAAGCTTTGAAAACTTCTCCGCCGTGCCGCCGGGAACGGGCATCTGCCATCAGGTGAACCTGGAAAACATCGCGCAGGCGGTGTGGTCATCGCAAGGCCCCGACGGGGTAATGGTCGCCTATCCTGACACCTGCGTCGGAACGGACAGCCACACCACCATGATCAACGGTCTGGGCGTGCTCGGCTGGGGCGTCGGCGGGATCGAGGCTGAGGCCGCGATGCTCGGCCAGCCGGTATCGATGCTGATCCCCGAAGTGGTCGGCTTCTATCTCGAAGGCGCGATGGCCGAAGGCGTGACCGCGACCGATCTGGTGCTGACCTGCGTGCAAATGCTGCGCGAAGTCGGCGTTGTGGGCCGCTTCGTGGAATTTTACGGCCCTGGCGTTGCCAACCTGACGCTGGCCGACCGCGCCACCATCGCCAACATGGCGCCCGAATATGGCGCGACCTGCGGCTTCTTCGGCATCGACGAAAAAACCATCGAATACCTGCGCCTGACCGGCCGCAGCGAAGAGAATATCGCGCTGGTCGAAGCCTATGCCCGCGCGCAGGGCATGTGGTTTGATCCCGCCAATGTGCCGGTGTTCACCAAGACGCTAAACCTCGACATGGCGGCGGTCGTCCCCAGCCTTGCTGGCCCCAAGCGCCCGCAGGACAAGGTGATCCTGCAAGAGGTCGATGAACTGTTCAACAGCGATCTGTCCAAGGTTTACGGCAAGAGCGTCCCTGCGCGCGTGGCGGTTGAAGGCAAGGATCACGACATCGGCGATGGCGACGTGGTGATTGCCGCGATCACCAGTTGCACCAACACCTCCAACCCCGACGTTATGATTGCCGCAGGGCTGGTCGCCATGAAGGCGAATGAGCGCGGATTGCGCCCCAAGCCGTGGGTCAAGACCAGCCTCGCCCCCGGATCGCAGGTGGTGACCGATTATCTCGTCAAGTCGGGGCTGCAAGAACACCTCGACGCGATCGGGTTCGATCTGGTCGGTTATGGCTGCACCACCTGCATCGGCAATTCCGGCCCGCTCGCCCCGCCGATCAGCGCCGCGATCAACGGCAATGATATCGTCGCGGCGAGCGTGCTGTCGGGCAACCGCAATTTCGAAGGCCGCGTCAGCCCCGATGTGCGCGCCAACTTCCTCGCTTCGCCGCCGCTGGTGGTGGCTTACGCGCTCAAGGGCACCGTGACCGAGGATATCACCACCACCCCGATCGGGCAGGACCAGAACGGCAACGACGTGATGCTGGCAGATCTGTGGCCGACCAATGCCGAAATTGCCGAAAACCGGGCGGCCAATATCGACCGGTCGATGTTCGTCAGCCGCTACGCCAATGTCTATGATGGCGATGAACACTGGCAGGCGATCACGGTCGAACCTTCGGATACTTACCAATGGCGCGCCGGATCGACCTACGTCGCCAACCCGCCCTATTTTGACGGGATGACGATGACGCCTGCGCCGATCATGGACATTGTGGATGCCAAGCCGCTGGCTGTGTTGGGCGATTCGGTCACCACCGATCACATTTCACCCGCCGGTTCGATCAAGGAAGACAGCCCGGCAGGCTCCTACCTCAAAGCGAATCAGGTCGCGAAGAAGGACTTCAACTCCTACGGCTCGCGGCGCGGCAATCACGAAGTGATGATGCGCGGCACCTTTGCCAATATCCGCATCAAGAACGAAATGGTTCCGGGCGTTGAAGGCGGGTTTTCGACCTATAATGGCGAAACCATGCCGATTTACGACGCGGCGATGAAGCACAAGGAAAACGGCACCCCGCTGGTGGTGATCGGCGGCAAGGAATACGGCACCGGCTCGTCGCGCGACTGGGCTGCCAAGGGCACCAACCTCTTGGGCGTCCGCGCCGTTATCGCTCAGTCCTATGAGCGTATCCACCGCTCCAACCTGGTCGGCATGGGCGTCATCCCGTTCGTCTTCGAGGAAGGCACCAGCTGGGAAAGCCTCGGCCTGAAGGGCGACGAGGTCGTCACCATCGATGGTCTGGCAAACATCCAGCCGCGCGAGAAGAAGATCGCTCACGTCACCTTCGCCGACGGCTCGGTCAAGGAAGTGCCGATCCTCTGCCGCGTCGACACGCTCGACGAGCTGGACTACCTCAAGAACGGC
>JAHJSJ010000097.1 GCA_018830415.1 Alphaproteobacteria bacterium
CTGGCCGATGATGCCCACAGCTGTAGCCCCCGTGCGGTTTTGCGCATCGGTGTTTGCCGCACGCCCATCTGGGACCAGGCCGGCGGGGAAATGCAACATGCGCTGCTGGCCTTTGCCGAGCAGTTGCGAAAGGCAGGCCATATCGTCAGCGATGTCGACCTGCGGCCAGAGTTCGATGGCCTGACCGCTGCCCAAACGTTGATCCATCGCTACGAAGCGGCCCGCACGCTTGGGCATATCCGGAACACTCACCCGGATAAAGTCAGCGATGCGTTCCGCACCATGATCGATAGCGGCGCAGCCGACATTGAAGTCGACTATCAGCAGTGCCGCGCGCTACAAAACGAATGCATAGCGCTTTTGCCAGAGGTGTTCGATGCCGTCGATTTGCTGCTGGCACCGGCTGCACCGGGCACCGCACCTGAGGGATTGACCGCGACTGGAGATCCCGTGTTCCAACGCATGTGGACCGCGCTTGGCACACCCTGCCTTGGCTTTCCTGTCGAGTGGCGATCCGACGGACTGCCGCTGGGACTACAACTTATCGCGATGCGCGAGCACGACCGTCAGTTGCTCGCCGATGCTGCCACCATAACCGCACACGCTGCCTTGAGGGAGAATTGAGCATGGAACCCACGACTGCGATGCCGTTTACCCCGGAAATGGAAAAGGCTTATGCCACGGCCCGCAATTGCCTGAACGCGGGGCGCCTCAAGCAGCTGTTGTTCGATATTACCAATATCCATTCGCCGACTGGGGCCACGGGTGAAGTTGTGGAGTTCGTGTCGGGCCGGATGGAGCAGATCGGCCTCAGGCCAACAATCGATCCGATGACCGACATTTCGGCTAATGTTCTCGGGGAACGGCGAGGCTCCGGTGGCGGTGCAACATTGCTGCTCTATGCGCCGATCGACACCCACCTTGAAGGGGACGAAAGCGATTATCCCTGGGCCGGGCCGGAACAGTTCGTCGATCTCAAGCCAAAAGCGACCATGGTCGATGATTGGGTTTACGGCCTTGGATCATCAAATCCCAAGGCGTTGGTGGCGAGCATGATGGAAGTGGCAACGGCCCTAGTCGAGGCAGAGGTGCCGCTGCGGGGCAATCTCAATGTTGGATTTGCTGATGGTGGCATGCCCGTCACGATTCCCTGGCGTGACAATGCCGGGATGAGTCATGGCCTGCACCATCTTTTCAGCCGTGGTATGGCACCCGATTTCGCGGTGATCATGAAGCCTTGGAACTGGGTATACCATGAAGAGCCGGGGATGGGCTGGTTCAAGATCCAGGTCAAAGGGACGTTGGGCTATGCCGGCGTTCCGCGCGGAACGCCAGGATTCCGCAGCTCGATCGTTCCCGCTGCGACGGTAATCCTCGAACTCGAACAATGGCTGATCGACTATGCCGAACGGAATCGTTCAGGTGATGTCTATCCCCATGGCTGGATCGGCGGGGTACGGAGCGGCTGGCCGGAGCGGCCTTCATTTCCGAGTGCCGTCACCGAGATATTTTTTGATGTCCGGATCAATCCACGCACCAGTCCAGGTGAAGTGAAGGCGCAATTCGAAGCGTTCATGACCGCCCTGGCGGGCAAGCATCCCGAAATCGAGTGTGATTGGGACATGTATGGATCCGTTCCCGGCGGATCCACCGATCCGTCCAACTGGATCATCCAGTCGGCAAGGCGGGGATGGGAGCACATCGAAGGCCGGAACTATTCCACACCCGATCCGATGGGCGGGCAGACCGATGGCGCGGCCCTGCGGCGTCTTGGCATTCCTACGGCCCGCATTGGCTGGCCATGGCCCGCCGAAGGGTCTCCTCTGCCGATCGCCGAAGGACTCGGCGGCATGGGTGCGACATACGTCCCGGACCTCATGCCGTGCCTGGAAAAGATCCTGTACGCCTGTGTCGACACCCTAATGCGGTCACGCAGCGAGCTGGGCCTTTGACCCAGCAGGGCAAGATTGCGGTCATTACCGGCGCTGGTTCGGGAATCGGGCGCGCGGTCGCACTAAGGCTTGCACAGCAGGGCGCGACCGTTGTTCTCAATGGCCGGGATCCTGACAAGCTGGAAACTGTCGCCGACGCGGTTGCGCAAGAAGGCGGCACAGCCGTGGTGCGGCCGGGTGATATTGCCCAGCGCGGCGTGATCCGTGCGCTTATCGCCGGGATCGGCGAGGAATTCGGTCGGATCGACCTTGCGTTCAACAATGCCGGTGGTCACGCGGATTTCAAACCCCTTCACACCATCTCTGATGATGAGAGGGAATGGGTGATCGGCCTCAATTTCACGTCCGCTTACTACTGCATGGTTGAACAGCTGGGCTGGATGGTCCGGTAGGGCAGCGGCGCGATTGTCAACAACGCATCGATCTTTGGCCTGAAAGGGGTACCCGGAATTGCGCACTATGTTGCGGCAAAGCATGCCGTGATCGGCCTAACGCGGTCAGCGGCACTTGATTACGCCGCAAGCGGTATTCGCATCAATGCAATTTGCCCCGGCGCGACCGAGACTCCAAACCTGCTGCGGGTTGCAAACGGCGATGCACATGCATTCGATGCGATGATACCTTGGGGACGCGCGGCGCAGCCACCAGAGATTGCCGATGCCGTTGCTTGGCTCCTTTCCAATGAAGCCCGGTATGTCACCGGTGCCGCCCTGGCAGTCGATGGTGGTATGTCTGCGGGGTAGCGAACGATCAAGGGGCCCGATTCAAAGTGGCTGACGTTCGCGCCGATTCTTCGTAGACCCCAGTCAAAAATGACAAAAGCTCATTCGCATCTTCAACACGGCTATCAAATTCAGCAATACTTCTGAGTTTTCCGATCAAAATTTCACTTCTCAGTCGCGAATATTCATTCGTCAATCGTTCGCCAAGATCGGTGATCGAGTAGGTATAACTTTTGGTTCCAGCCTCTTTACTTTTTTGGATCAAACCAGAGCTTTCAAGCTTGCGCAGGCTGTACTGAATGTTCGGAAGATCATCCCGGTTCAGCAGCCTTGCGATCGTCGCCCCGCTTTTCGGGCGGTTCTGCATCCGGATTACATGCAGGATGACGTGCTCGCCATGCTTCAGTTCCGACAGGCCGACCATTTCATCGACCGACGCTACCCATCTTGAAAAGGCTTCGAGAACGCGGAGCACCGAAAACTCAAGTTCGGTCAACTTGAATTCGGTTTCATCCTTGGCGAGGTGCCAGTTGCGATAATATGTTGGTTCCATTGCCGAACGGGCTACCTTTTTCATGCAAATTTAGACTGCCCCTATCCATCAAACATTCTGCAATGACAAGGCTGCGCCAAATCCTGGCACGACCGGATCAAGGTCCAATGCCTTAAGCATCTGACGCACCGTGCAGCTCGATGCCGTAACGACTGGCAGGCCGAATTTCTGTTCGGCCGCATCGATCGCTGCGGCCGCAGGCATCTGCACGCAGGCAGACAGGACCAGCGCCTGCGCCCCGGCAAGATCGATCTCGGACGCTGCTTCCAGAGCCAGCTCCGGCGCTCTCAGCCCGACGGCCAGATTATCCGAAATTTCGAGTGCGCGAGAGGCGCAAACTTCGATGCCTTCAGCCTCGATGTAATCAATCACGGTCTGGGTCAGCGGCTTCATATAGGGCGCCAGAATTGCAACCTTGCGCAGCCCCAGTTCCTGAAGAGTGGTGATCAGTGCCCCCGCGCTTGAAACGACGGGCGAACTCGCACCTTCCTTGCGCGCAACTTCCGCAAGCTTGGTCTGACTTTCACAGTGATAACCTGGCCCCATCGCCATGATCGCAACCAGGCAGGCGTATCCCATGACATCGACTCGCGCATCGGCAAGTTCCGCAGCGCAGCGCAAACTTTGCGCATCCATGGCCGCCAGCTCTTCCTTGACGACATGCATCATGCGCATGCGGCTGGAATGGAACGTGAAGCGCTCAGGATAATGACTTTCCCGCGCCCTTAGCATAGCCGGAATTTCTGTTTCCATCGTGGTGTTGGAGCTCGGCACGATCTGGCCGATGCGGTAATTTCTTGTCATTTGTCTAGTGCCAATCCCGTTCCAGCGTATCATCACGCGCCCCACAATAAATTGCGATGTCGCGAGATTTATGTTCATTTATTATAAAATATCGATTGAATGTCAATCAATATTGTAAGTAAGCTGAATTCTCTGGTTGGATGGCATCCAGCCGATAACGGACAGGTCGCAGCAGGGCACGAGCGTCGCTGGAGAGGAAGAATGGCAAACATGGATACCCGGAAAATTCTCACTGAAACAGGGTGTAACAAGGTGGTTGGCGAGCTGAAGGGCGCGATCGTCGATGGCGGGCTTGACTTTGTCGATGGGCGCGGGTGTTGACCGGCGTGCAGACGCGGCAGCTCGTTTCTCGACTTGATATCAAGGGCAACCTTGAGGTGACGCTCAGAATGGCCGAGGTTCACGCCTCTGGGCCTCATGGCTTGACCGTGCAGATGGATGCCGCACCGATCAATCCGGCGGACGTAAAGGCGATGTTCTGCGGGATCGCCCTCGCGGACCTTCAGTTTAGCAACGAACACGGGATCCCGGTGGTCCGTGGTCAGCTGTCCCGTCAGGCGTTGTCAGCGCATGCCAGCCGGATCGGCAAGGACGTTCCGCTTGGAAATGAAGGCACCGGCCTGGTCGTTGCGACCGGCGATTCCGACGATGTCCGGGGCATGCTGGGTCAACGGGTATCAATGGCGTCGTCGGGGACATTCGCCGATCTGCGCTCGGTTTCGGTCGATGACTGCATTGTCATGCCGTCATCAGCCAGTGCGGAATCCTCAGCATCAGCGTGGATCAACCCGATGACGGCTCTGGCGATGACTGAAACCATGCTGCGGGAAGGCCATCGCGCCCTTGTTCTGACTGCAGCTGGATCGAGCCTAGGCAAAATGCTCAACCGCCTGTGCCTCGAAGACTCCATTCCGTTAGTCAACGTTGTCCGGTCACAAGAGGCGGTATGCATGTTGCGCGATATTGGGGCGCGGTACGTCTGCGACAGCTCGGATGACGGATTTTCTGGGCAACTGCTCGACGCCCTGATTGGCAGCGGCGCGACACTGGCCTTCGATGCCACGGGCGGAGGCGCGTTGGCGGGGAAAATATTGCTGACTATGGAGCAGGCCGCCGTGCGTCACGCACAAATTGCCGATCGGTATGGTTCGACGGTTCATAAGCAACTCTATTTCTTTGGCGGTCTCGATCCCACTCCAGTGACTTTTTCGAGATCATTCGGCATGGCGTGGGGCATGGGAGGCTGGCTGCTTCAGTCGGTTCTTGCAAATTTTGAACCGTCTGTCGTTGCAGCAATGAAAGCCCGAGTCCGAGAGTCGCTGAATTCCGTGTTCGCCAGTGAATACCGCAAAGTGATTGCTCTTGAAGATATGCTCCTTCCTGACAACATCGCAGATTATGCCCAGCTTGGAACTGGCGGGAAAGTATTGATCAAACCATGACTAACGGCGCTTCTTCCTATCATGTATTTCGCGTTGCCGATGGACACGGTCTGCGCAGGAATCCCTTGAAGGCAATAATTGCACCACGCCCGATTGCCTGGGTCTCAACCGTATCGAATGCCGGAATCGGCAATTTGGCACCTTACAGCTTCTTCAATATGGTCAACGACCGACCGCCTATGTTGATGTTTTCAAGCATTGGTCGCAAAGACACCGTGAACAACATAGCAGAAACTGGAGAATTTTCAATCAGCACGGCTTCGCGCAGTCAGGTTGACGTGTTGAATTGTACGTCGCAAAATTTTGAGCCGACGGTCGATGAGTTTGACCTTGCCGGTCTTGCGCGCAAGGCGGCGTCCCTGATCCGCCCAGCAGGCGTAGCAGGCAGCCCGGCAATCCTGGAATGCCGCAGTGTCGAAGTGCGACAATTGACAACATTAGCCGGACAACTGATCGACACCTGGATGGTCATTGGTGAAGTCTTAGCAGTTCATCTTAGCCAAGACTGCATTGTGGACGGGGTCTACCGGACGGAACTGGCCAATCCGGTACTCCGGGCAGGCTACGCGGGCGACTATTGGGAAATAGCAGACCCTGGAAAATTCGTGCTCGATCGGTAGTTCGATTTTACCGGAAAGCGTGTCGTCCTGCAAAGCGTGGGGCGGGGACGGCTGTCTGGAATCAAATGCAATCTCTGAAAGCAACCCGATGTTCCTGATAGCGGCTCCGGTCATATCGCCATCATTCAACAATGATCCCATATAAAGAGACGTCTTTGGTTTTTCCCTCACGGTGAAATCCAATGGTACGACTTTTCAAGTTCAAATCTGCTATTCGTTCGGCTGGAACACCGCACCGGCTCTGGTTGACGCAGTCGCGTCAACGGCGCGATCAGCCCGTCCCGTTGCCTCGCAGTCATTATGTGAGTCCCCGACTTCCGGAAATAGCGTGCAGATCATTTGCGCAGATGGAGCGCGTAAACGGATTGCGCTGATCGGGTTCCTACGCCCTGAACCTAAGACCGGCAGAATGATAAGCAATGAGTGCATGAGACCCTTTGTGCTAGTTCAATCATCTGCCGCATTCATGGTAGCCAGGTATCAGTTCGTTGCGTGCCTAAACTATCACCTCAGAAAAGTTGCAGCGATCTTTGGACGGGACGGTAAAAATGCTATCAACCGAATCGCTTGGCTGCATTTCGGTCCAGTTTGGTTTGGTACCTGCTAATGCTCAATTGACACCGAATGTTGATGGATACCGGATTCTTCAATGGCTTCAAAATAAGGTTTCAAAAACAACAGGATAGGATCCTGACGGACTTTGCTTCGGCATACGTCCCGAAAAAATATTTTTTTGCTATATATTCCAACAACTTAACTCTTGGAGAAACAATCGAGTGGGAGTAGGGGTGTGGCGTAGAATCAGAGAGTATTGCGTTGAATCGCAAGGGTTTGGCGGAAGCTTTGTTGATAATCCATGGCCGTTTGTCCAACGTGGCACTTTTGGCATAAGTTGTTGAAAAATATGAACGCGATGAGTGCTGGGAATGAGGCTACCCCATGAAAACAACGGTATTCTAGACGGTAACCGCGCTCGCCACACCTTTGGGCTGACAAATGACCGTCAGGTTGACGTCAATCGGTTGGCGGTCATTTGCAATTGGTCACGCGGGTTGGGGAGGAGAGGGTTGCTGAAATGACCAAATCTGTCCGCCGCTGGGTCCGCGTCAGGGAGCTGACGAAGGACGAGAAGCTGTTGATTGCCTTGCGCTGCGAGACATTCATTACCGAGCAACTGGCACCTCGATTTCTGCCCGAAATCAAGCCAACCGAATGGAACTACCCAATCGCACTCCACGGCAAATGGCGCGGCAGCAAATACAGCTTCTTCATCCGCTACCGTTCCGGCTGGGAAGACAATGCGGGTGAAGTGTTTGACTCGGCCTGGGTACGGCTCGATCATGACGAAGAATGCCTGACCGAAACACGCTTCCACATCATGTGGCACCGCCATACCGGGCAATGGTATCCCTACCACGCTTCTGCGATGCTTGATGAGGCACTGCGCATGATCGAAACCGATCCGATCTTGCAGCCGCACACATGACATCGGTAAGGCGCAACCTGTTCGATCCGGATCAGCTCCTGCAATTGGCTGGAGAGAAAGTATTCAAACGTGGGCAGGGCTACGCTGATCACGGTCATATCGCCCTGCTGAGTGTGAACGGTGACGGGGTGTTCGCTGCTGCCTTCGGAACTGACGATTATACGGTATGGTTGAGGCGGCCGGGGCCTGAAATTTCTGGGCATTGCTCATGTCCCGCCTATGAGGATGCCGGATTTTGCAAGCATATGGTGGCAACTGCCCTCGTCGCAAACGATTCCGTCCAGCAGGGCGGCAACCTCCCGGACAAGGTCGGAGAGATCGCGGCGAGGATTGCAGTATTGAACAAGCGTCAGCTTGAGAATCTGCTGTTGGAAATGGCGACGGCAGAATGGCGGTCGCTGCGGTCACTGTGTTTCTCGCTTGACCTGGGGTGGGACGACGACCTGGATTAGAGCCGCAATGCCTGCTCAAGGTCCGAATGCTCGAAGGCGCTGGCCATGCGATCGACCTCGGCGGCACGCGCGCCCGACTTTCGCGCGACGTCGCGCCATGTCCGGGTTGCAGCAGCAACCTCGGCAATGATCACTCGTGCAGGCATCAGGCCCAGTCCGAAATAGCCGGCGGAAGCTTCGAGCAGGTCGAGCGAACAGGTCCCCTCGTCAAGGTCGATATTGGTCGTCAGCACCCGCGCCTTGATGTCCGCCGGAACCGGATTGAGGTCATAAGCAGGAGAGAGCACCCAACCGGCCTTGCCGGACCAGAGGAAGCCATGATTGCGCAGATGATCATCGACGTTCGAGATGAGGACATTGAACGCGACCCGCCGATACAGCTCCATGGCATCCGCCTTGGCCCGTGCTCCCGCCCCCGTCAGGGCATCGACGATCTCGGGATAGCTGCCGCGCGTCCCATCGCGCGATCCGGTCATGGCCATGGCAGACAGGAAGGGAATGCGCAGCGCTTCGTCACGATCGAACCGCCGGGACAAGAGCACCGCCTTGCCCGCGATCTGGCGCAGTTCATGCTCGGCCGTGTCGATGCCGGCCAATTGCGCGAGGCGCAGCGCGACCGCCTCCCAGGTCTCCATGCTGTAGTCGTCGGTCTCCTTCGGGAACTTGGCGATGGCGAGACGGCCATGCTGGTCGATGATCGAGGCTTTGGGGCGCGCGCCGCCGAGCGACGAGCCCGGCGCGAAGATCAGCTGGAGATCCTCATCGCTCTCTTCGTCACGCAGGATCCGTTCGGTGACCTGCAGGAGCCGCCCCAGTTCGATGACCGGCGGCACCCCGGCACGGGCGGGCGCTTGGAATTCGGCCTCGCCGACACGCCGGAAGCGCAGCGCGCCAAGGCGGGTTTCATCCGACACGCCAAGAAGATAGTCGGTTTCGAACAAGGCCCGGACCGGGCGGCCTGCACGTTCCGCCGCGCGCCGCTCGGCCCGTTGCATGAGTTGGCGGCCCCAGGTGTCCGGCGCGGAATCGCCGAGCGAGCCGAAGATCGCCTGGTTGCGCGCGGGAGGGAAGCTGCCGCGTGTCAGCGGCAGGGCCGGTTCGAGCGCAAAAGCCCGGGCGTCGCCAAGCCACGCTTCGGCATATTCGAACACAACCGTTTCCGCACCGCGAGCGACATTCTGCCGCGCCAGTCCGGCCAGCCGGGTATCGCCGCCAAGCCCGACATGAACTTCAATGTCAACCATTGGACGTCACTGCCTGCTTGCGCCTGATTCGGCTCCGTGTCGGCAGATCGGCGCTGGCCAATGCCTGTCCGACACTGTCCCTGCCGATATCGGCGATGTCTTCCAGCCCGTCGAGCAGGCCGAGCGCCTGAAGCACGGCGGCATAGATACCGATTCCGACATTGGCATCGCCGGCTTCGATCTTCTGCAGGGTCGATCGGGAGGTGAAGGCGCGTTCGGCCACGATCGCCATGGGCAAGCGGCGGCGGCGGCGCGCGTCATGGATATCCGCACCCAGCTTGCGCAAGGCACGCCTTACGGCGGCAGGAGGATGGTGTGGTGTCGGCATTTGTTGTCTTCGCACTACTCAAAGTGCATTTTATGTAGCACGAAGATTACAAATGTCCAAATGGCATTCAAAAGACCGACTCGACCGAACGCTGCTGCGCTATCGAGAAGGGCGACTGCCCATTCATTGATAGAATACGAGATCGACTTTTCGATTTTGACGGTCAAAGTCTATAAGCGATTCGTTCGACCACCGGGGTTGCATTTTCATGATCCTCGTGGATCGCAGAGGCGATTGTTGCTGAATGTTGATGGAAGCGGGATTAGCCAAATTTGCCATTTTATCCTTCAAAACCAATAGGATGATATTTTGACGGACCCTATCTCGGCATGCCGTGCGAGAATTTATTTTCTTCTCACTATATTTCAAAAGCTTAACCCCTTTCGAGATAATCGAGTGGGAGTAGCGCCCCGCATAGCGTTCCCCCCTTTCGGCAAAGCGTAGAATCGCATATCGCTTGCACCAATATCCTGTTTGAGAGGTTTTTGCCTGTGATGCAGACTTTTCGTTCCATTGCTCTGGTCGCCGCGCTCGCGCTCGGCCTGACCGCCTGTGGCCAGCAGGCCAGCGCGCCCGCTGCCGAACAGGTCGCCCCGCTAACCGAAGGCGCATGGACGCTCGATCCGGCGGATTCGCGGCTTTCTTACGTCAGCATTAAGGCGGGCGAGATTGCCGAGGCCAACCAGTTTGATTCGCTGGCCGGCAGCGTTGCGGCCGATGGCACGGCGACGATCGACATTGATCTGGCCTCGGTCAACACCGGGATCGACATCCGTAACGAACGGATGCGCGAGATTTTCTTCGATGTGGCGGGCAATCCCAAAGCGGTGGTGACGGCAAAGCTTGACCCGGCAGCCTTTGCAGCGCTGGCGGTCGGCCAGTCGATTACCCGCTCGCTGACGGCAAGTGTGGCGATCAAAGGTGTCGAGCAGGAGGTCGAGACCGAAGTGCTTGTCACCCGCGTTTCGGCAGACCGCGTCACCGTGGTGCCGACCGCGCCGGTGATCATCAGCACTGACATGTTCGAACTGACCGATGAACTGGGCGAATTGCGCGCGCTGGCGCAGTTACCCTCGATCACGCCAGCTGTGCCGGTGACATTTACGCTGGCCTTTACGCGTTCCTGACAGGCAGGTCTGCCGCTGGGTCTCGGGCATTTTGAGCAGGATCAATGTATTCCGGTTTCGGCACGAATATCAGAAGCATGTTGGGTGATTTGAAGGCCAGTCTGATCTTACTGCGTCTCCGCCACCTGATTCCTGACAGGAGAAGCGGCGATGAATCGACTTGCACTGGTGTTGTTCCCGATGGTGGCGACAACTTTGATGGGGATTGCCGTAATCGCGGTTTTGACGATGGACATCTGGGCCACGGGCCAACCGATTCTGTTGGCGGCGGCGGCTGGATTCGTAATTTCGATCCCGGTTTCGTGGTGGATCGGGCGGCAGTTGACCGCCTTGACTGCCGGGCGGCAGCGTGATTTGCCCAGCTGACGCTACGGCGCGCCACTGTATCTCCAAAAGCGGGCTTGCAAGGCCCGCCGATCTCGGCTTGTCTTCCGCCCAAACACACATTCAACGGGAGAACACACGCCATGAAAACCGCGATCACCGAAATGTTCGGCATCCAGCACCCGATCATCCAGGGCGGAATGCACTATGTCGGGTTTGCCGAGATGGCGGCGGCGGTGTCCAACGCGGGCGGGCTGGGGATCATCACCGGGCTGACGCAGGGCACGCCCGAAAAGCTCGCGAACGAAATCGCGCGCTGCAAGGACATGACCGACAAGCCGTTCGGCGTGAACCTCACCATCCTGCCGACCCTGACCCCGCCCGATTATCCGGGGCTGGTGAAGGCGGTGATCGACGGCGGCGTGAAAGTGGTGGAGACCGCCGGGCGCAACCCGGTTGAACTGCTGCCGCCGTTGAAGGACGCGGGGATCAAGGTGATCCACAAATGCACCAGCGTGCGCCACAGCCTCAAGGCGCAGGATATCGGCTGCGATGCGGTGAGCGTCGACGGGTTCGAATGCGGCGGCCATCCGGGGGAGGACGACGTGCCCAATTTCATCCTGCTACCGCGTGCGGCGGATGAACTCGAAATCCCGTTCGTCTCGTCAGGCGGGATGGCCGATGGCCGCAGCCTGATCGCCAGCCTTGCAATGGGCGCGCAGGGGATGAACATGGGCACTCGCTTTATCGCCACCAAAGAGGCACCGGTGCACGACAACGTGAAGCAGGCGATTCTCGCCGCGAGCGAACTGGACACGCGGCTGGTGATGCGCTCGTTGAAGAACACCGAACGTGTGCTCAACAACGCCGCTGTCGAACGCCTGATCATCAAGGAAAAGGAACTGGGCGATGCCATTACCATCCAGGACATCCTGCCCGAAGTCGCCGGGGTTTACCCGTCGATCATGATGGAAGGCGATATGGACAAGGGCGCGTGGAGCTGCGGCATGGTTGCCGGGCTGATCCACGATATCCCGACCTGTCAGGAACTGATCGACCGGATCATGCTGCAGGCTGAGGAAATCATCGCCCGGATGCAGGTTATGGCGCGGGGTTAGAACAACCCCGGTTCAACCTTCGCCGGGGGCATCCGTCTTGACCCGTGTATAAGGCACGAAATCGTCGAAGAAGACGACGCCAGTAAAGATGCCGCTAAAGGGATCAAAGGTGGTCGCGTTATCGACCCGGCATAGTTCGCCAGATGTGAAGCGGTTGATGACCAGCGTGTCGCTATCGTCAATCTGCTCGGGCGCATCGGTGCGTTGGACATAAATCGTGTGGCCCCGGCCATAGACGTAAGCGGTGCGATCAATGGTCTGCATCTGCGCCGTGCGCTGGGTGCGGATGCAGCTGACCGGCTCTCCTGCGACCCGGCCTTCGAGCAGCTTGGCGAGCCGCTTTTCGCCCTTGGTCATCGGCGCTGCATCAGCCTCTGCCTCAACTTCCGGTGCGCCCTCGGTCTGGGCGGCGACGGGCGAGGCGAGGCCAAGCGCGAGCGTGGCGGCGAGACCGCCGATCATGGAGCGGGAACGGACAGGCAAACGGGGCATCGCACAATCTCCTTGCAGAGTTAGCGGGACAATACCGCTGCGTGCCTGAACCGGCGCTGAGCGAAATCAGGCGCGCGCCGGGCTGGCCCCTGAGGCTATATCGGGCAAGGTCGCCTGATCTGCGCCATCGGCCGGGCCGCCGCGCAGCACGAACCGGCGGTCGCAATAGCCGCAATCGACATAGCCATGCTCGTCAATCTCAAGGAAAACACGCGGGTGGCCAAGCGCCGCCGGACGATAGCCGGCACCGCTGCGGATGCCGCTGGAGCCATCGCAGCTAACGCGCCGCGTATCGACCAGCAGAACTTCAGGGGGAGGAATGGTCATAGGCCCTGCCGATACAGGGTGCGGGCGCTGAGTTCAATTGCCTTTGGGGGGCAGCTTGCCTAGGGCTGATCCTATGACCGCAGCACCCGCCATCCGGATTGAAAACCTCGTCAAACGCTATGCCCCGGCCAAGGGCGCAAACGGCACGACGATAGAGGGTAAGTTGGCTTTGGGCGGGGTCAGTTTTGATGTGCCCGAAGGGTCGATCTTCGGCCTGCTTGGCCCCAATGGCGCAGGCAAATCGACGCTGATCAATATTCTCGCCGGGTTGGTCAACAAGACCAGCGGCGCGTGCGAAATCTGGGGTTTCGACATTGATCGCAACCGCCGCAATGCCAGCCGATCAATCGGAATTGTCCCGCAGGAAATCGTGTTCGACCCGTTTTTCACGCCATATGAAGTGCTGGAAAATCAGGCGGGGTTCTACGGCGTTCCCGGCGCGCTGCGGCGCAGTGAGGAACTGCTGGCGGCAGTGCGGCTGGCGGATAAGCGCAACGCCTATGCCCGCACGCTGTCGGGCGGGATGAAACGGCGGCTGCTGGTGGCCAAGGCGATGGTGCATTCGCCGCCGATTCTGGTGCTGGATGAACCCACCGCCGGGGTCGATGTCGAACTGCGCCGCCAATTGTGGGAGCTGGTCAGCGAGCTGAACCGCGAAGGGGTGACGGTGGTGCTGACCACGCATTATCTCGAAGAGGCCGAGGAATTGTGCGACCGCATCGCCATCATCAACCACGGCCAGTTGATCGCGAACAAGCCGACGCAGGAACTGATCGGCATGGCGCGCGAAAAGATCGTCGCGGTGACTGTCGCCGAAGATCTGGCCGCCGCGCCCGCGCATGAGGCGTTTGTGCGCGTTGAATGGGACGGCACCCGCGCAGTTGAAGTGACCTATGACAAGGATCGCCTCAGCGCCGGACAGGTGCTCGCGATCTTGCAGGAAGAGGGGCTTACCATCGAAGACGTCACTACCCGTGAGGCCGATCTGGAAGATGTGTTTGTGCAGTTGACCGGCACCGCTGGCTGAACCGCGCGGCAGCCCGACGGCAGGCTCAATCGTCGCGTTTGCGCCAGTCGCGGTGTCCGTGCCGCTGAACCGGTTCCCCGCAATGACGGCAGGTGCCGACATAGTGGCGCCCATCCCAGGTCACCGCGCGGCGCAAGGGCTGGTGGTGGCCTACCCGGCATCCGAAAAATGAAAATACGGACACGGCGATCATGCTCCACTGAGAAAATCGTAACAGCCAGCAGCCGTGTCTGGCGATGATCAACCGCGTCAGACACTGCTGATGCGCGGGGGTCATCAGGACAAAACAGCAGGCTGCACTGCTACCTTCGCATGATCACTACCTTTGGTTACTTAAGCCTGTGTTACAAAGCATCGCACTTGCTCCACGCAGCGTTGCGCGTCATGGCACCGATATGACAATGCAGGATGCAAGCGGGCACGCGCATGACGTGGTGGTTATCGGTTCGGGCGCGGCTGGGCTGACGGCGGCGCTGGCGCTGGCGCAAACGCGCCGCGTGCTGGTGCTGGCCAAAGGCACGCTCACCGGCGGATCAACCGCCTGGGCGCAAGGCGGGATCGCCGCCGTGCTCGATACCGGCGACACTTTTGAAAACCACGTGCGCGATACGATGGTGGCGGGCGCGGGGTTGAATGATCGCGCCACGGTCGAATTCGTGATCGAGCGCGCGCCAGCCTCGATCGACCGATTGTGCGAATTGGGCGTGCCGTTCAACCGTGATGCAGATTCGCTCCACCTGACGCGCGAAGGCGGCCATTCGCACCGCCGGATCGTGCATGTCGACGATGCAACCGGCTGGGCGGTGCAGTCTGCACTGCTGGCAGCGGCAAACGCCAATCCCAACATCACCCTGCTGCCGGGTCGCACCTGCATCGACCTGATCACCGATCGCCACCGCGAACAGTTTTCGGCTGCCGGGCGGGTGTGGGGGGTCTATGCGCTCAACGAGGAAACCGGGCGGGTCGAACGCCATGTCGCGCGCGCCACTGTGCTGGCGAGCGGGGGCGCGGGCAGGGTCTATCAATTCTCCACCGCCCCGCGCGGCGCAACCGGGGACGGGATCGCGATGGCATGGCGCGCGGGTGCGCGGGTTTCCAACATGGAAATGATGCAGTTTCATCCGACCTGCCTTTA